>JAYTLA010000119.1:0-2770 GCA_043729825.1 Ferruginibacter sp. | reverse complement strand
TCTTGGTATCGTATTCAAGAAATGTTTAGGTTTCAAAGTTTTCATATGTTTGGTATTATTGGTGTAGCAGTAGTATTGGGTATGATAGGAGTCGCACTAATAAAAAAGTTTAATCTAAAAGATATTTATGGACAACCTATAAAATTTATTGATAAAGAAAAATCAATAACAAGTTACCTTGTTGGTGGAATTATTTTTGGCTTAGGTTGGGCACTCACTGGGGCTTGCCCAGGGCCTATTGTAGTAAATATTGGGTACGGTTTTATTTCACTTATAGTAGTATTTTTATTTGCAACCTTAGGCACATATCTTTATGGAATAGTAAAAGATAAAATGCCACATTAATATTTATATTATGGAGCAACAAAATGATAAACATATAGAGAGGTTGGTGAACCTCGTTCAGCGATTACTTGGCGTAATCGCTTTGATGTTTGTGCTCATTATTATTTTAGCAGTATTTGCTATTACAAAACCTGATGTAGAACATTGGTTTACGAAAACAGAAAAAGAAAAAGCCGAAGAAGCAACTAAAAAAGAAGAATATGCAAAGTGGTTTATAGAATATGAAAAGGAAAAAGAAGTAGCAACTTTTTGGAATGCCGCAGACATAAATAATATAGCAGCAGATAGTAACTTAAAAGAGCAATTGCTCTATGGCAAAGAGTTGATAGCACACACTGCAAAATACTTAGGTCCAAAAGGAAGTGTAGCACAAATTACCAATGGTATGAACTGCCAAAACTGCCATTTAGAAGCAGGTACAAAAGCTTGGGGTAATAATTATGGTGCAGTATTTAGTACCTATCCAAAATACAGGGCAAGGAGTGGAAAAGAAGAAGATATTTACAAACGCATTAATGATTGTGTGGAAAGAAGTTTAAACGGTAAAGCATTGGCATTAGAAAGCAAAGAAATGCAAGCTATAAAATCTTACATAGAATTTATTGGTAAAGATGTAAAAAAAGGAGAAAAACCAAAAGGCTCGGGCATATCCGATTTAGCTTATTTAAACAGAGCAATTGACCCAACAAATGGTAAAGCATTATTTGCAGCAAAATGCCAAAGCTGCCATAAAGCCAATGGCGAAGGGCTTTTTGCAGATAATAAAATAGAATATACTTATCCGCCACTATGGGGTAAAAATTCTTACAACCACGGTGCAGGCTTATATCGTATGAGTCGTTTTGCAGGTTATATAAAGTACAATATGCCACAAGGTGCTACTTATCAAAAACCACAATTAACCGATGTAGAAGCTTGGGATATTGCAGCATTTGTTAATTCTCAACCAAGACCTACAAAAGATTTAAGTAAAGATTGGCCAAAGAAAGAAGAAAAACCAGCCGACCATCCTTTTGGTCCTTTCACAGATATTTTTACGGAGCAGCAGCATAAATACGGCCCTTATCAACCCATAAAAGATGAGCAAAAAAAACAAAAAAATTAAAAGAAAAATCTAAAACAAAAATTTAATGAGATATTTAAAATTATCGCTTCTACTATTTGCTTTAGCAAATGCACAAAATATTTTTGCACAAAAAAAAGCAAAACACAATATTGTTTTTCAGTTTACCAACGGCAATGATACACTGCAGCAAAAAGCTTTTGTAAAACAACTTGAAAATATTACAGAATATTGGCCACAAGCTAACTATGAAGTGGTTATTTATAACCAAGGTGTAGAATTGGTATTTGGTACAAACAATAATTACCACGATAGATTATTGGCATTAAAACAAAAAGGTATTCAATTTGTAGTTTGCGAAAACACATTGAAAAACAGAAAGATTACAAAAGAAAGTTTGCAACAAGACATTATAGGATATGTACCAGCAGGCATTGCCGAAATTGTACTAAAACAAGAAAAAGGATGGAGCTATATTAAAGGCGGCTTTTAATTTTACAAAAAACAAAAATATAAGATGGACAACAATAATAATAATAGAAGAAATTTTTTAAAAATAATGGCTACGTTTGGTTTAGCTACTGCTGTATCTCCATTAAATACAGTAGCTGCAAACACTACTAAAAATGATAACGAAAATATTATAGAAACAACAGATAAAAAAGGTAAAAAAATTACCACGATAAGTATTTTACAAACTACTGATGTACATTGCCAAATACACCCACACGACGAATTGTTTTGGGAAAACGAAAAAGCAGTTTTTCGTAAAACAGGTGGTTATGCATATATAGCTGCAATGCTTGCTGATATAAAAAAGAAGAATGCCAATACTTTTATTATTGATACAGGCGATATGTTTCAAGGCAGTGAGCTAAGTGTAAAAACAACAGGTAAAGCTTTTGTGCCCATTTTAAATGCAATGAATTACGATTTGTATTTGCCAGGCAATTGGGAAGTAATTTATGGAAAAAAAAATATGCAAACTTTAATGGGTTCATTAAACGCACCAAAAATTTGTGCCAATATGTACCACGATTTAGGTGAAGGAAAAAAAGGTGAATTGGTTTTTCAACCCTATCATATTTGGAATGTAGCAGGAGCAAAAATTGGCTTTGTTGGCTATACAGACCCACTTGTGCCCATACGCCAAAGTCCCAATTATAGCAAGGGAATTATTTATACAAAGCCCGAAGAAAATTTAGCACATTATATTGATGTTTTAAAAAATCAAGAGCAATGTAGTTTTATAATTTTATTATCTCACTTAGGTTTATCACAACAATTAGCTTTGGCAAATATGCCAGAGTGCGAAGGAATAGATTATATTTTAGGAGGCGATACACACGAAAGAGTTAGAAA
>JAYTLA010000118.1:0-17319 GCA_043729825.1 Ferruginibacter sp. | reverse complement strand
GGACTTTAGTCCCAATGCAATTTTGGGCTAAAGCCCTTTTATTTATTATCATTACCCCTGTGCTAAAGCACAGGGCAATTCAAAACATTATCAATTAACCTCTCTCTCTTTCCAAGTGTATTTTCCAAATTTACCCAACCAGCCTGCAACAATGGTATAACAAATATGAAACGGTTGCAAAAATGGAAAAAACCATAGCATACTTTTCTTTCCAAAAAAATTGGCAACAGGAAAAAGAAAAAATAATTCCGCTACTATCTTGAAAAGAAGCATCCATAACCAGACTTCCAATATTGAACATTGAACGTTGAATATTGAACATTGAGCATTATTAAAAAGAGCAACAATCGGCAAAACCAGCATCATTGCATTAAAAAAATACACTAATATAAGCACAGGCAATACTCTCTTATCATCATATTTATCTGCTTTGCTTGCCCAACGTATTCGTTGGTTAAAAAATTGATTGATGGTATTTACGGGCGCTGTTTTTACAATAGCTTCTTTTGATTTTAAAAACGATACTCTTTCAGGATATTGTTTATAAATTTTATGCATCAGCAGCATGTCATCGCCACTGGCAATATTATCAATACCTGCAAAGCCGTCTACTTCGTAAAATGCTGCACGCTCATAAGCCATGTTTGCGCCATTACACATGGTCATTTGTTTTTTGTGAACTACCGCTGCTGTTATGCCTTGGAGGGTCATAAAATCCAACGACTGAAATATCCTCACCCCCTTCCCCTCTCCACTTCGTGTAGAGGGGTGACCAAACTCGCTACCTTTTGCAGTTTCTTTGTGGGTATGGTTTTCTGATGAATAGGAAGCTTCTATTAAGACTGGCGCTGCAATAAACGCTGGTTTTTTTTCTTCGTAAAAAGCTGCAATGGTTTGTAGCCAAGTTTTAGGTACTATACAATCTGCATCAGTTGTAATAATCAATGTGCCGCTGGCTTTTGCTATGGCGACCTCTATGGCTTTCTTTTTGTACGAATTTATTGTATCGGTTACAAAATCTTTTAACGATATGAGTTTTACATTTTGTGTTGCATATTTTTTTACAATGCTTGCTGTGTCGTCTTCCGAATGGTCATCTACTACAATTATTTCGAATAAATGTGCTGGGTAATTGTTTTGTAAAATGGATTGTAGGCAGTGCGCTATATTTTGTTCTTCGTTGCGAGCGGGGATGATGATGGATAGCTTGGTTGAATTGTTAATTGGTTGATTGGTTGATTGGTTGATTGACGGGAGTGAAGTGAATGCAAATCGATAATAAACTATAAGTGAGGCATAGAGTATCAAAAAGATGATTGTTATTATGATTATTATTAGCATGATTTATTTTAGCGTAATTCCAGAAAAGTAAAGGTAAGCTCTTAAATAAAAAAGTTGTCAAGCTGAGCTTGGCGAAGCTGGTGCTATTATTAAAGAGGTGTTTAACTAGATTAACCCGACTTCGACAAGCTCAGTCTGACAGTATAATTATCAAACCGATAAGCGAAGATATTTTTATTAAGTAAATAATTTTAAGAAAGTGGTTTTCAAGTTGCATAATTAAAAATGAATAATGGTATGCCGATGAAGTGAGTGACATCCCTACACGAGTGTAGGTATTTTTGAAAACAATCACTTTACGATTTAACAAAAATAAAATTTTGAAATTTAAAACCATTGTTTATCTTTACATAGTTGTTTAAACAACTATATGCCAAACAACCAATTTAAAAAAAGCGAATTATACAGTTTTATAACTGGCAAAGCAAGTACGGCTATTGCACGGCGCCTGCAAAAGAATTTTAAGCAAAGTGGCGTGGATATTACGATTGAGCAATGGAGTGTGCTGTATCATTTGTGGAAAGAAGATGGCTTAAGCCAACAACAATTGTGCGATGCTACGTTTAGAGATAAGCCGAGTATTACCAGATTGGTAGATAATTTGGAAAAGCTCGGGCTGGTAAAGCGCATGGCTGACAAAAGCGATAGGCGTATAAATAAAATTTTCACAACACCCGAGGCACAAAAATTGCAAGAGCTTAGCATGGAAGTGGCTAATAGAACATTGAACGAGGCGTTGGCTGGTGTAACAAATGGACAAATTGAAATAGCGAAAGAGGTTTTGAATATGGTGTACGAGAATTTGAGTAGTTAAGTCGTTTCTCGTTTAATCGTTTCTCGTTAAGTCGTTTCTCGTTTGACTTTTTAATTATTTGCATTTGAGAACTAACTTTAAAGTATAACATGAACGAGAAACGACTTAACGAGAAACGGTATAAATAATAAAATTAAAAATCATGAATACAACAACCACCACATCACTAAAAGGCGGTGAATTCTTAATTAAAGAAAGCAATGCTTTTGAAACTTTTACGCCAGAAGATTTTAATGAGGAGCAACTAATGGTGAAAGATATGTGTATCCAATTTGTGAATGCAGAAGTTTTACCAGTGGTGGACAGAATAGATAAACTAGAACCTGGGCTTATGCCATCGCTTATGGAAAAGGCAGGCGAGCAAGGGCTTTTGGGCGCATCTACACCTGAAGAGTTTGGTGGCTTAGGCAAAGATTTTATAACTTCTACTCTAGTGAATGAGGGATTAGGTGGTGGTTTTAGTTTTAGTGTAGCCATAGCTGCACATACGGGAATTGGCACGTTGCCTATTTTATATTTTGGTACAGATGAGCAAAAGAAAAAATATATTCCAAAACTTACAAGTGGTGAGTGGAAAGGTTCTTACGGGCTTACCGAACCTAATAGCGGTAGCGATGCATTGAGCGCTAAAACAACTGCGGTACTTTCTGCAGATGGTAAACATTATTTATTGAATGGACAAAAATGCTGGATAACAAACGGAGGTTTTGCTGATGTTTATACAGTGTTTGCAAAAATTGATGGCGATAAATTTACCGCATTTATTTTGGAGCGTGGCATGGAAGGGTTTACGCTTGGTGCAGAAGAACATAAGATGGGTATTAAAGGATCATCGACGGTGCAATTGTATTTTCAAGATTGTAAAGTGCCTATAGAAAATTTATTGGGAGAAGTAGGAAAAGGACACATCATTGCTTTTAATATTTTAAATATTGGCAGATTAAAATTATGTGCAGCTGCAATTGGTGGCTCTAAGATGGCGCTGGATGCTAGCATACAATATGCAAACACTAGAGAACAATTTAAAACAGCCATTGCAAATTTTGGTGCAATAAAACATAAGTTGGCAGAATGTGCTACACGTATTTGGGTGGGCGAAAGTGCACTTTACCGCACAAGCAAATGGATAGATGATAAAGAAACAGAACTAGAGCAAGCTGGAAAAACTTATGCAGAAGCTCATCTTGGTGCTGCTGAAGAATTTGCTATAGAATGTGCCATGCTAAAAGTAGATGGTAGTGAAGTGTTGGATTTGATAGTAGATGAAGGTGTGCAAATACACGGTGGTAATGGCTTTAGCGATGAATATATGATTAGTCGTGCATACAGAGACAGCCGTATAAACAGGATTTATGAAGGTACAAACGAAATAAACCGCTTGCTTACAGTAGATATGATGCTAAAGCGTGCCATGAAAGGAAAGTTAGATTTGATGGGGCCAGCCATGGCAGTGAGCAAAGAGTTGATGAGTATTCCAGATTTTGGAAATGACGATGAAACGCCTTTTGCAGCAGAGAAGAAAGCAGTATTGCAAATGAAGAAAGCGATATTGATGGTAGCTGGTGCAGCAGTACAAAAACTAATGATGGGCTTGAGCGATGAGCAAGAAATATTGATGAACGTAGCAGATATGGCTATTGCTACTTTTAATGCGGAGAGCGCATTGTTACGTATTATAAAAATGACAGACAAACAAGGCGAAGTAGCAGTAAGCATACAAAAAGATATGATGCATGTGTATTTAAATGATGCAGTGGATGCTGTAAACAAAGCTGGAAAAGAGGCCATTAATGCTTTTGCAGATGGCGATGAGCAACGCATGATGTTGCTAGGATTAAAACGCTTTACTAAAATGGCGCCGTTTAATAGCAAAGAAGCTAGAAGAAGAATTGCTGCTAAGTTGTGTGCAGATAATAAATATGCTTTGTAGTTTTCAGGGGTGAATATAAAAGTCTGCAAAGACTATTTGATTAAAAAACTGTCTCTAATTAAAGAGGCAGTTTTTTTGTGCAAAAATATATTTGATAAAAGTTTGCACAATTGTTTTAATTTGTATAAAACTTAATGGCTTATGGTTTCTTTTGATAAAAAATGGCAACAAATAAAATGGGGAGTAATTATTATAGGCTCTTTATTTGTATTGGGGATTTTATATTCGTTGTTTAATTCGAATAGTGGCTCTAGTGTTTTTATTATGCTAATTACAGGATTGTTTTTAGGTGCGGCATTAATGTATTTTATTACTAAATCTGGAAAAGCAAAAACGCCAATTAAAATTACTGAAAGCTCTCATACTGTTGTAGAAAGTATAAAAAAAGTTTTTAAAGTAGTATGCGCCGAAGGGCATTTTAATGAAATGTATGATTATGAAGAAACAAAACAAATTTTATCTTTTTTACCATCTACAAAAAAAGCGCTGGTGATTATAAAAGCTAAAGTGCTTATTGGGTTTGATTTTGACCAATGCGTTTGGGAAGCCAATGATGCCACAAAAAAAATAAGTTTGGTATCTTTTCCACAACCTCAAATACTTTCTATAGAGCCTGATTATAAATACTATAATATGGAAAATGGTATTTTTAATAAGTTTAGCAAAGAAGATCTGATGGACATACATGCAAAAGGAAAAAAGCAAATAGAAATAGCTGCACACAAAAGCGATTTACCCAAAATAGCATCGGAACAATTAAAAACACTTATCACTGAAATGTTGCATTCAAAAAGTTGGAGCTTGGAAAATTCGGCTCAGAATTTTTTATTGAATGGGGTAATAACGAATGCTATTTAAATATCTGATAAGTAATCCAACTAAACAAATACGCCAGCCCGGTCATATACACAAATTGAATAATAGGCCATTTCCAAGATTTGGTTTCTCGTTTTACTATAGCGAGCGTACTCATACATTGCATGGCAATAACATAAAAAATTAATAAGGATAAACCTGTAGCAAGGTTGTACACTTTTGTTCCATCGGGTCTTTTTGCAGCGGCCATTTTTTGGCGAAGCGTGTTACTGTTTTCATCTGCACCGTCGCCTACGGAATACAGCGTGGCCATGGTGCCTACAAAAACTTCTCTTGCAGCAAAGGATGTAATAAGTGCTATACCAATTTTCCAATCATAACCTAGCGGGCGTATACTTGGCTCTATAAAACTTCCTACAATACCCGCATAAGAATTTTGAAGTAATGCCGTTTTTCTTTCTTTATTTAATTGAGCTTTCGATTCAATGTTTATTTTTATTAAACTATCAAATTGAGCAATTAATAATGCAGGATTTACAACTTCCGTTAAACCCATCGCCATTATTTTTTTTTGTTCAATTATTTTACCTTCATCAGTTTTAGTTTTTACCAAGTCATCGTATTTAGTAGTAACGGCTTTCATTTTTTCAGCAGGCCCAAATGCGCTTAACACCCAAAGCAATAAACTAATAATCATAATAACCTTACCAGCATCTACCACAAATATTTTTGCTTTCTCTACCATGGTTACTAAAATGTTTTTCCAACGTGGTGCACGGTAAGTAGGCAATTCTAAAATAAAAAAACTACGCTCTGTACTTTTAATAAACCATTTCATAACCCATGCTACAACTAATGCCAACACTGTACCTAACAAATAAAGCAACATCATTACCAAACCTTGTAAACTCAAAAAACCAAAGTATAATTTAGATGGAATAACGAGCGCAATTAAAATGGTATACACTGGTAAGCGTGCACTACAACTCATAAGTGGCGTTATCATTATGGTAAGTAAACGCTCTTTTTTATTTTCGATATTTCTTGCACTCATAATGGCAGGCACTGCGCATGCATAACCGCTTATCATCGGCATTACGCTCTTGCCATTGAGCCCAACTTTGCGCATGAGTTTATCTGTAAGAAAACTTATACGAGCCATATAACCAGTATCTTCTATCAAAGTAATAAGCCCAAACAAAATCATTATTTGTGGAATAAAAACCATAATGCCACTTAGGCCTGCTACAATTCCATTTATAAAAACATCGGCAAATAAACCTTGCGGTAAAATATTGGAAAGCCATCCCCCGAGTTTTCCAAACGTCCACTCTATACCATCCATGGGAAATTGTGCCAGCCAAAAAACAGATTGAAAAAGTATAAATAATACAGCAAGTAGTATGATATAGCCACCTGTGCGATGCAATAAAATATCATCTATTTTTTCGGTGAGTAACGATTTTTTAAGTGGATCACTTTCTACCACAGTAAGTTGCATAATTTGTTTTATGCGAGTGTAGCGTTGCATAATTTCTTCTGCTTGGGTTTTAGTAGCATTAAAATTATTTTCTGCTTTTATTTTTTCTAGCTGTGCTTTTTGTGAAGTTGTAAAAGTAAGGTGCTCATTGTTTATAAGATAATGCAGTAGTTTGTAATGACTAGCATTTGGCATTATTTTTTTTGCATCGAGTATGGCATTAGTGTTTAGGCTATTTTCTTCAATAAAATCTCTAACTGGCACATTTTGTAAATTATCAGATAAATATTCTATGGATTTTTTTAGAGCAGTTATTCCTTTATTTTTTCTTGGATTTATAGAAACAATGGGTACACCGAGTTCTCTTTCCATACCTGCAATATCTATTACTGTTCCATTTTTATTGGCCATATCCATCATCGAAAATGCAATAACAACAGGTATTTTAAGATCTACAATTTGAGAGCAAAACAATAAATTTCTTTTAAGATTGCTTGCATCTGCTACCAACACAATCATGTTGGGTTTAATATCTTCATCTTCGCCCATGAGTACATTGTACGCCACCCATTCATCGGAGCGTTTTGGGTATAAACTGTAACTGCCGGGTAAGTCAATTATAGTAGCATCAATATTTTCAGAAATTTTGCATGAGCCAGTTTTTTTATCTACCGTAACACCAGGAAAATTGCCCACCTGTTGGTTGAGCCCCGTAAGTGCATTAAACAAAGAAGTTTTACCGCTGTTTGGGTTTCCTACAAGTGCTATGTTTATTTTTTTGCTCAACAGGTTGTTTTGAAATGCATTTATTTTTAGCAAAAATAAGGGTTAGATTTTTGTTGAGTTTACGATTTAGAGAATTGCGGGTAGTTTTGCCTAGAAGTGGCTAAGGTGTTATCTTTGCTATATGAAAAGTATGAAATATATATTACTGGCATTGGTTTTTGCTACACAATCAATATCAGCACAAAAAATTAGTAAAGAAGACAAAAAAGTTATAGATAATTTAAAAGCTACAATTAATTTTTTGGCAGATGACAAATTAGAAGGGCGCAGGACAGGAAGTGCAGGCGAAAAATTAGCGTACGAGTTTATTCAAAAAGGATTTAAAAAAGCGGGTTTACAAACATTTACTACCGATAAAAATTATGTGCAAGCTTTTGAGGTAAACGAAGGCAAAGAAATAGATTTGAATTCATATGTAAAGATTGGTGACGAACAATTAAAAATTAAAGAAGATTTTATTCCTTTATCTTTTTCTAAAATTGGCTTTGCTAAACAGAATGATGATCATTCATCAAAAATATGGATAGTTGATATTGGTGATACGCTCAATTATAATAAAGACAACCCGCATTTTGATTTAACAAATGCATTAATTGAATTTACTAAAAGTGCAATAAAAAGTGGGATTAATGTTCTATTTTTAAAAAACACATCATTACTAAAAGATGAAATCAGTTTTAATCAAAAATACAAAAGCGTAGCATTAGATATCCCTGTCATTTATTTGACAAAAAAAGGGGAAGCAAAATTTTATGAATCAAATAACAAATCTTTATTTTCCCTTGATTTAAAGATAAAAGAAAAAAAACGTATAGGGCATAATGTTATCGGCTACATAAATAACAAAGCTGCAAACACAATAATACTCGGTGCGCACTATGATCACCTTGGCTATGGCGAAGATCACAACTCTTTGCATACAGGAACAACACCAGCTATACACAATGGCGCTGATGATAACGCTAGCGGCACTGCAGCATTGATAGAAATGAGCAAATGGCTCAAAAAATCTGCTTATAAAAAATACAATTATTTATTTGTTTCTTTTTCGGGAGAAGAACTAGGATTGTTTGGTTCAAAATATTTTACTGACCATGCAGGGCTGGATTTGAAAACCGTAAACTATATGATAAATATGGATATGGTGGGAAGATTGAATGATAGCACACATGGACTTACCATTGGTGGCTATGGCACATCGCCTACATGGGGGCAAATTATAAAAAAGGAAAACAGTTTTTTTAAATTAAATTTAGATAGCAGCGGAAGCGGGCCAAGTGACCATACATCGTTTTACAAAAAAGATATTCCAGTATTGTTTTTCTTTACTGGTAGCCATAAAGATTATCATAAGCCAAGCGATGATGCAGATAAAATAAATTACAAAGGAGAGTTGCAAATTATAAAGTACATACAAAATATTATTGCACAAACAGATAAAATGGATAAACTTACTTTTACAAAAACTAGAGAAGTCTCTATGGGTAAAAGTAGCTTTAAAGTAAGCCTTGGTGTAATGCCCGATTATACTTTTAGTGGCACTGGGGTATTGGTAGATGGCGTTTCGGAAAATAGACCTGCACAAAAAGCAGGAATAAAAGTAGGGGATGTGTTGATACAACTAGGCGAACATAAATTTACAGATGTGCAAAGTTATATGGGAGCTTTAAATAAGTTCAATAAAGGCGAAACAACAAATGTGAAAGTGAAAAGAGGAAATGAAGAATTGAATTTTCAGATAACATTTTAATTTTTTTGCATAATAAGGAATGTAAATGCGATTTCACAGAGATTTGTTTTTCTTTGTGTAACTTTTAACTTAGGTTCTTAGTGGTTTTTACAAAAATGAAATTAAAAATAGATACAGAAACGCTTATTGAAGAATTCTTTGACAGCACTTGCCTGCTGGGCATTGTGGCGCCAGTAAAAGATTATTTATTTAGTTGGCATATAAACCAAGCTATGGGTTATCATTTTACCTTAAACCATAGTATAGAAATACAATTAAGAAAAAAAGAAAGGAATTATTTTTTTTCTATTTATGAATATGCCGTGCAAGGCACAAACATGGTGCATTATTTATACAACAATGAAGATGATGGAGAGTATTTATTGCCAGAGTTTAAACACTTAGATTTTCTTTGGTTGGCAAAAGGAGAGGAAATGGAGAAGGAAGAAGTTATTTCGCTACAAAAATCATTGAGATTATTACCAGCAGTACAATTGGTTACAGAAATGACAGATGAGAAAATAAAGAACAAACAGTTTTTAATCTTTTAAAAAATATATTATGTGGAAAGAAATAGATAATAAACTATACCAGAAATTTACGTTTAAAGATTTTGTAGAAGCGTTTGCATTTATGACAAAGGTTGCTATCATTTCTGAAAAAATGAATCATCATGCCACCATAACCAACACTTACAATACTCTAGAGTTGTGGCTTTGCACGCACGATGCAGGTAATAAAGTAACGGAAAAAGATATTGTGTTGGCTACTAAAATTGATGCAATAGTAGGAGCATAATCATCAAACAATATTTACTACTTTTTCTTCAGCAGCTTTTAAAAAGCCTATCGGTTTAATAAAATTTGCGAACCCATTTTCTTTTAAACAATTAACGACCTCTTCTGTTTTATTTTTATTTACAGCAATCAATAAACCTCCACTCGTTTGTGGGTCGGCTAATATTGCCCATTGCTCTTCTGTAAGTGTTCCAATTTTATGCGCATAGCTATCACGGTTTCTAGTAGTGCCACCAGGTACAGAACCTTGTGCAATGTATTCAAAAATACTTGGGGTAATAACTGGTACATCTGCAAAATTAATTATCGCACTTAAGTTACTTCCTTCTGCCATTTCTGTTAAGTGTCCAAGCAAACCAAAGCCTGTAACATCAGTCATTGCTGTTACACAAGCTAATTTACCTAATGCTTCACCAACTTTGTTTAATTGCATCATTTGGTTTGCTGCAAGATCTTTGTGTTCTTCTTTTAAAATTGATTTTTTTTCGGCTGTTGTAAGAATGCCTACGCCCAATGGCTTTGTCAAAAACAATACATCGCCTTCTTGTGCTTTGTTATTTTGTTTTATGTTTTCTAAAGCTACCATGCCATTTACAGCTAATCCAAAAATTGGTTCTGGAGAATCAATGCTATGCCCACCCGCAAGTGTAATACCCGCTTCGTTGCAAATACTTCTTGCACCATCTATTACTTTTTGTGCAACCTCTGGGGCTAGTTTATTTATGGGCCAACCGAGTATAGCTATGGCTAGCACAGGTTTTCCGCCCATGGCATACACATCACTTATAGCATTTGCACTTGCTATACGTCCAAAATTAAATGCATCGTCAACAATAGGCATAAAAAAATCGGTGGTAGAAATAAGCGCTGTACCATTTCCCAAATCTAACACTGCTGCATCGTCTTTGCTATGGTTACCTACAATGAGTTTATCATTATCTGGCATGGCAATATTGCCTTTAAGAATAGTATCTAATACCTGAGGAGAAATTTTGCAGCCGCAACCTGCGCCGTGTGAGTATTGGGTAAGTTTAATTTCTTCCATCAGAATCTCCAAATTTTTTAACAATTATACTCATTAATTGTATCATGTTTTGCTGATTTGTTACAATTGAATCAATAAGTTCTTTTGGAACAGCATAATAATTTTCGGATTGTACTACTCCATTCCCGTTTACCACACTACCATTTTCAAAATGTACATTTTTATTATGCGTTATAATAAATTCGTTGGGATCTACATTAAATTCATCTACAAGTCTTTGTAAAAATGGAAGATTTATATCTTGATTATTTGTTTCATACTTACTAATGGTAGATTGCTCCACATTTAGCCTTTGCCCCATTTGTACTTGAGATAAACCTAAATCTTTTCTTAGCTTTTTTAGTCTGTCTGCGTTAAACATAATTATTCTAAATTTTCATAAAGATATTCAAAAAGAGAATAGGCTACTTCAAAAAAAAAAATTATTTTTACAATAATTAGTTGTGAGCTATAGTTTTGTAGTGTTAAACCTACAAAGTTTACAATCCCCATTTTGTTTATAACTAAGCACACTTACCACCTTATGAGTCCCCACAATCATTAAGGTATATGTATTATATTATAAAGTTGCGCAGCTTTATTGGTAGAAACATAGGCTGGAATTTTCTTAGACACAACAGCTTAAAAAATGAAGGTATAAGATTACATTATTAAATTTTAACAAAATGAAAATTTTAAAGTTTTTGGTAATACCTATCTTTATGATGGTAGTGTTTTTTTCTTGTAAGAAAACAAATAATGAAAATGTAGGAGCCACCGAAGTAGACAATTCCTATACTTTTAAAAATGGCATGGCTACTTTTAGCAATGTGGCAGCTTATTTGAAAGTAATAGAAGATAAAGACAAAAATAAAGAATGGCTGACTT
Source organism: Ferruginibacter sp. (assembly GCA_043729825.1). Taxonomy (GTDB): domain Bacteria; phylum Bacteroidota; class Bacteroidia; order Chitinophagales; family Chitinophagaceae; genus Ferruginibacter. Next base: position 5,714 of record JAYTLA010000118.1, on the reverse strand, counting down.
TTTCTGAAAAAATGAATGCTAGTAATTTTATAGCATTAAATACAAAACCGCAAGCAGATAACCCTAGGAGTTTTGTAGCAGGAGCTATTAACCAGTTTACAACTGCTTTTAATAAAGATTTATACACAGATTATTTGCTCCGTATTCTAAATACCGATAAAATTTGTAGTATAAACGGGTACTGGGTAAAAGTAGATATGGATAATGGATTTTGCAGTGCTTTAGATGCTGCACTTTACCCAAAGGAATTTAATGACCTCTTAAATAATACATTTGCCAATAAAAATATAATGGTTTTTACAAATGAAGATGAGCCAGTATTGGATGTTTTAAGTGAAATAAAAAGCAATAAAATGACGTGGGCTGATTATCAAGTTTTATTGTCCAGAAAAACGAATAACCCAGGTGGTATTTGTTTTAGAAAAGGTGCACAAGATGCAATAGCAACTGAGGATTTAACTAATATTCCTGTCTTATTAAATTTTGCTGCAGGAGTAATTACTTCTAAAGCTAGATATATTAAAAATTTTATTAGTTTTACCTTAAACTGGGAAAGTAAAGTAAGAAGAAATTTCCCCCCGCTTACAGCTATTTGCAATAAAGGAGTTTCATTCAGGGTTCGTTGTACTTATGAATTCGAGGGTGCTTGCAGAGGTTCTGGTTATGGTGACACTTGGTATAATAATATTAATCAAGATTGCAATGAATTTTCAGGTACAGTTTATCAAGGTGGAAGTGCATTATATACCAGAAAATTGAGACTTTATACCTATGCAAGACTTGGGGCTTATTCTAATAATCTGGTAACTGATTACTATTATTGTAATTCAACTAATGGTTACACACCCCTATCAATAGGGTATTAAAATCTAATTATGTATAAAATTTCTCGTAAAAGTATCTTTATTTTCTTAATAATATTTTTTGCTAATTCTTGTTATTCTCAGTCAATTATTTTGAGACCATATTATGGTCGAAAGTGGTATTCAAGTAATGATAAAAATGTACTTGTAAATAACTTTGATCCTAATTATGCATCTAAAATTAATTCTTCAAAATATATTGCAGGCATAAGTATGGAGTATCAAAATAAAAAAAATAGTTTTGAACTTTATTTTTCATCGCAACCTACAATATTTAAATCTTCAAGTTTTTATGCTCTTACGGGTTATAGCTTTAGCAACACCAATGAAGGAGCATACAGTCAATTTCAACTATTATTTAATAGAACATTAAAATATGATGAAGAAAAAAAAATCAATTTTATTCCTGTACTTACTAGTGGTATTGGTATTGGTATTGTGAGTTCACAAGATTTATTAAACAATAGTTCGTACCAAATTAAATACTTAGCTATAAATAATGAATTTGTTGATTTGCAATCTAATTTTAAAAAAGCAACTAGCATTAATTACAGTTTAATTTTAAGAATTGGCGGGGTTCTTAAATATAAACGCAGAGAGTTGATAAGAATACATGCAATGTATAATTTTGGATTGAATAATGCAGAGAAACAAGAAATAAATTATTCATTTTCGAGCAATAAATATTCTGGCATTATAATATCAAAAGGAAGTTACTTTGGATTACAATTGAATAGCCCTATTTATTTAAAGAGATTTAAGAAGTAATAGAAAGCTTGTACTTTAAATTTTTTAAAATACAAGCTTTCTATTTTTTATTCATAATTTAAAAAAATGAAATTAATTATTTACTAAACGGCACAAAGTATAATTGTACAGCCACATTTAGAGGTACACAGTTTTCAATACAATTAAGTATGCCTATTTATTTAAAACGAAAAAGATAGTATGTATAAATATTTAAATTTGATCGTTTTTATTTTTAGTTGTAAAAGTTTTGCAAACGAAAATGAATATGTTTCGAATACAGACAAAATGGTAGTTGCTCAAAAGCTAGACTCCATAAAAACTATCATTAAAGAAGGGGATATTATTTTTAGAGGCGGCACAGATATTGAAAGTGCTATTATTAGAGATTTTTCATACAACGATAAATTGTTTTCTCATTGTGGTATTGTTTTAAAAGACCACAATAAATTAGTAGTAACACATATACTTGGAGGTGCTTCAAACCCTAATAGCAGTATATTATCACAATCGATAGATGTTTTTTTCACTTATCCGGATAATGAAAGTGCGGGAGTTTACAAAACAGATTTAGATAGTATGGAAATTGAAAAACTGAACAAATACATAGATAGTGTAAAAAAGGCAAATGTAACTTTTGATTTAAAATTTGATTTGTTAGATAAAAGCAAATTGTATTGTTCTGAGTTTGTAATAGACGCCATACAATATGCAAAAAATAACAACACAGTATTTCCAATTACTTCCTTTTATTTAAAAAATACCAAATATTTCGCTGTCACAAATAAAGGCGATAGTTTTTTGTTTTATCCATTAGATGTTTTTCAACATAATAAACTGCTAAAAGAAAAAGCTATTTTTTATTTTCCGAATTATAGAAAACAAAATCCTTAGTTTATTAACAATTCATTATTTTTATTTCCATCTACTCCATCTTGTTTTATTTTTCTATTATTTGTATTTTTAATAAAAACCCTCACTTTTTAAAGTAAGGGTTTAGAAACTTGCGTTTTCAATTTTAAGGTGTTGCCAATTTTTTCTTTACCTCTTCTCTTACTAATGCATTTCCTACGTCATTAAAATTATAAGCAGCTACTTCTTTAAATAGCGATGTAGCTTTATCTTTGTTACCAGCTGCTTCATTGGCTTTTGCAAGCCAATATTTGTTATACATATTATTGAGGTCGGCTTTTTCAAAATGAGTTACGGCATCTGCATATTTTTTTTGTTTCATATTTATGAAGCCCATATTATAATGATACCCTTCAAATTTTCGATCGTCTTTTATTGGATCAATAGCTACTTTCATGGCTTCGGATTTTGCTATTGCTTCATCATATTTCCCTTCTGTTGCTGCCAACAACGATTCCCAATTTAATTTATCGGCCTGTGCAAATATTTTAGCTTCGGGTGTTCCTAAATCGTTTGCCAGCCGCTCAGATAAGGGGAGAAGCATTGGCACTACTTTTTTTAATGTAGTGGCATCTCCATTATGTACGGCAATATTTGCGCAGGTTGTTAAATAATTAGATTTGTCGTTGTCAGATTTGCTTTTATTTGCCGAAACGGTATCGGTTTTCATTGCTTCATCCATTAGTAATTTTAATGCAGAAGTGCTATTATTTTGAAACAAATAGCTGTAAGCTGTATTTATTATTCCAAAAGACTTTTGTACATCATTATTGCCAGCATCGGCATAGTTTTTTCGTGCCTCATCAAAATTGCCAAGATAAATATTGGCATGCCCTTCTTTGTAATACCCTTCAGGTTCTGTAGGATTAAGTTCTATTGCTTTTGCATAAGCTGTTTTTGCTTTTGCAAAATCATTTTGTGCCCTGTAACAATCACCCAAAGTAATTTGTGCACCCGAACTTTTAGGGGCTAACTCAACAACTTTTAAAGAATTTTCTTCTGCTTTTTTTAAATCTTTTGGTTCGTTAAACATATAAGAACCAGCTAAAGAAGCATACCCACCAACCCATGATGGATTTAGTTGTATTGCTTTTTGATATTGCTCACGTGCTTTATCAAATTGATTATTTCCAGCAAACCCATTCCCCAAATCATTTTGAGCTCTAGCCATATCAGGATAAGCTGTTGCTATGTTTTGTAAAATTTCCAGCCCTTTTTTTCTATCTCCAGCAAGGTTGGTGCTTTGATATTCTGCATACATTTTTTCCCAGTTATTTGCACTATCCAATTTTACTTTACCTGCATTTATATCATCTGAATACTCTTTAAAACTTGAAGCAGTATTGGCTCTTAATATATATGCAATACCCATAGTAGGATCTTGTTCTATTGCTTTGGTAAATGCATTTCTTGCTTTTTTTGATTCGTTAAGGTCTAGTGCCGCTAATCCTTCTTGAAAGGATGCCATGGCTTCACTAGATTTAGTGGTGGCAATAATGTCTGTTTTTTTGGGGGAGGTTTTTTCCTTATTGTTTTCTGCTTCTTCCTTATTGCTTGCTGCTTCGTTGCAGGAAATAAAGCAAACAAATAATGGTAAAATTAAAAGTTTTAAATTCTTTTTCATACACAATAAATTTAGTGCCCCATGGAGGCGGTTAATGAAAACAAAAGAGGTTTTCACTAAGGGGCAGATCGTATATAGTTACAAAGGGGAGAGGAAAAGAATTATAAATATAATAAAATTATTTAATATAAAAAATATTTTTTAACTTCTCACAAAAAATCACTCTAAAATATCTGATAATGTTGCACAATTTTTTTCGGCATTTACATCTGCGGCACATATTTTTTTAATAAGAGTTTCGGCGTTTTCTCTATTATACAATCCCTTCAAATAATATTTATCATAGTAAGTAAGGAGTATTCTAAAACTTTCTTTAAAATTATTTTCCAATAAAAAATTGATAGCCGTTTTAGTTTCTAAACCGCCCAATCTTTTTTGTATGCGCATAATAGCAGTTACCAATTCATCTTTTTTTTGTACGCCATATTCTTCAGTAAGATAATTTAATCTTTCTTCAAAAGGGATATCGAAAAAATAAACATTGCTGCTTCGCATTGTTTTCCAAAGTGTATCTGGTATTTTTATATTGCCAATGCGCTGGCTTTCGTCTTCCAGCCAAATGCAGTTGGCAGAGGGCACTGGGCAATTGGCAATTGGTTCGTTATACTTTGAAGATTCATTATGTAATTCATGTTGTACATTATCCGTTGTCTGTTGTCTGTTGTCCGTGGACCTGCTTTGAGTTTCAAGTTGTTCAGCCAAAAAATTTTCAAACATTTCTTGCGAAGGTTGTACTGCTTGGCCAATACCTCCAAGAGCAGAGCCTTTATGATTCGCCAACCCTTCTAAATCAATAATCTTTTTATTTTGCTTTGCAAGTTTGTGTAGTAATAACGTTTTTCCGCTTCCTGTATAGCCGCCTATTATTTTGAAGTGATAATCTTTTTCAAATTGTTGTAATACCCAATTGCGATAGGCTTTGTAACCGCCAACCAAAGTGTACACTTTAAAGCCATATAAATCTAACAACCAAGCTACACCTGCGCTGCGCATGCCGCCACGCCAGCAGTGCACCAATACGCAGTTAGCAGTGGGCAATTGGCAATTGGCTTCAATTTGCAAACTGCTTTTTGCAAACTGCAAATTGCTATCTGCCAACTGTTCCACTTCTTCAACCATTGCCTTCATCTTTGTTCCAAAAAAATTCAACCCCAATTTTATAGCTATTTGTTTACTTTCTTGCTTATATGCAGTGCCTACAACTTTTCTTTCTTCATCATTAAATAACGGAAGACTTTTTGCATTGGGCATATGCGCATGGGCGTACTCGCTTGGGCTGCGTACATCTAGCACAAGATTGGTTTTTGCAAGCTCTATAAATTCTTCTATTTTTATTTTTGTAATGGCCATATTTTGAATTGTAAAAATACGTTTCTTAAATACAGCAAGGCAAATAAATAATTTTTGAGAACATATTTATACAATAAGATAAAAGCAAACCATAGCAAAAATCCACACATAATTTTTATTATACTAACTTGCTTTAATAATTCCGAATTTAAAATTTAATAAAGATTTTATATCGTCTATTCTATTATCAAAATTTTTGAAAAATGTTTCTACCGCAT
>JAYTLA010000117.1:0-39095 GCA_043729825.1 Ferruginibacter sp. | reverse complement strand
CCTAAGTAATGAAATGCTGAAAAACTATAACCGGTTTCTTCCCGTAACTCACGAACGATAGCTGTTTCAGGCGTTTCGTTATCATCAATAAAACCACCGGGAAATTCTATTGATTGTTCCTGTATAGCATGTCGATATTGCTCTATCAACAAGACCTCATTTTCTTTTGTAATGGCGAGTGCCAACACACATTCCGGCAATTCAACCACAAAATAAGGATCTACAATTTTACCGGATGGGGTTTTGTAACTGTCTTTACGGGCAGTAAAATATGGGTGATTACTAATGTATTCTTTTGAAAGTATTGTAAATGGCATAGAAGATTTTTAAGCAAAATTTAAATAAAATTATGTTGTCATTAATTGCATAATAAAAGCTTAAAAATGTTACAACGCTGATGGGCTGCGGGATAGCAGTGGAAATCCTTTTGTGAGGTACGAACAAAAGATTGTAGCGTACAGCCCTAACAAAAGCAGATTCTTGCAATTGGTTTACAGCCCAAAAAACGAACACGTTATTTTTCTTTTAAAGAACTTGTAATAATAAATTTTTGCGAAGATAATTTTTTCGGACAGTTTTTAGTGCGAATGTTTTATCTTGTTAGCTCAATTAATTCAAGATGCATACGATACTGATAGCGGACAGTGGTTCTACAAAAACACAATGGTGCCTTTTGCAAGGCAAAAAAAAGAAAATGATAGCCACGCAAGGTATTAGTCCTTATTTTTTAAATGATGAGAGTCTTGGGACTATACTCACAAAGGAATTATTACCAAAAACTGGTGCTGTTGTTATTGATGAAATTTTTTATTATGGCACTGGTTGTAGCAATCATACCAATGTATCGCTCATAAAACGTGCGCTCAAAAAAGTATATAAAACGGCCAAAGTGAGTGTGGAGCATGATTTGCTGGGGGCGGCTAAAGCGCTTTGTGGTAATGAAAAGGGAATTGCTTGTATTTTGGGAACTGGTTCTAATTCTTGTTTTTACAATGGCAAAAAAGTGGTAAAAAATAGTCCTGGTCTTGGGTTTATTTTGGGCGATGAAGGCAGTGGAACACACCTTGGTAAAAAGGTTTTGCAACATTATTTATACAAAACGTTTGATTCAGAACTGACAGATAAATTTGAAGCAAAATACCCACATCATGTAGATGATATGCTCGATAGTGTATATAAAAAACCTATGGCAAACCGCTATCTATCTAGCTTTGTGCCTTTTTTGATAGAGAACAGAGGGCATTACATGATTGAGAATATTATAGAAGATAGTATAAACGATTTTTTCTTTAACCATATATATAAGTATAGAGAGAGTTGGTCTTTGCCAATAAATTTTGTGGGTAGCGTAGCCTTTGGGTTTAAAGATGTATTAAAACAAATGTGCAACGATTATGAGCTGAAACTGGGTACTGTTATTAAGAGCCCAATGGATGGGTTGGTGAAGTACCATATGAAGTAAGGGTTGGGAGGTTGAAAGTTGTTGAAGATTGTTGAAAAGTTGAAGTGGTCCTGCTTTGTCATACTCAATTTGTAATAAGTCGCCAAATTCTATATTAGATGTTAAAAACATTTAATTTATACCGTTCATAAAAAAATAATATTTGATATAATAATATTTTCGTAAATTGTACTTCAATTATAACCTTTAAAAATCGATATTATGAATTTTAAATTTTTACTTTCAGCAGGATTAGTAGCTTCTACTTTTGTAGCTGAAGCACAAAATGCCAACAGAGGCTTTGCAATTACAGGCGATGGCAACAAAGATTATATGTGGATGAACATTCGCCAAGTCGATTTGGGAACAGGACAAGTAAATACTACGGTTTTTGATAGAACCAAATCTAGCTTTACTATTACAGATGTAGAAGCTAAAAAAACATTTAACCAAACTACGGTAAATGATGGAACAGCAAAGAGTGCTGCACTTTACCCAACAAGTTCTTTTGTAGCTGCTGCAGCATACGACAGAAGAAATGAAAAATTATTTTTTGTACCAATGCGTGTAGGACAATTGCGTTGGATGGATGCAAGCTTAAAAAATGATGTGCCTACTTTTTATAGTATTGCTATACCAAATTATACACCAAGTACTAATATAGAAGAAGCCAATAATATTACAAGAATGGTGATTGGTTCTGATAACGTTGGTTATGCTATTACCAACGATGGTAACCATTTGTATAAATTTACTACGGGTAGAAAACCAGTAATTACTGATCTTGGTCCATTGATGGACGCTGAAAATAATAATGGATTTTCTGTACACAACAAATGTAGCAGCTGGGGCGGAGATATGATTGGGGATGCTTACGGCAAATTGTATATCATTACAGCATCTAGAAATGTATTTGTGATAGACGCTGATACTCGTATTACAACTTATAAAGGAACTATTAGCAGTTTGCCTGCAAACTATACAACAAATGGTGCAGCTGTAGATGCTGATGGTAGCGTTATTCTTTGTAGTGCTACTGCATTTGAAGGTTATTATAAAATGAGTATTACAGATTTAGCTGCTAAGAAAATAGAAGGTTCTGATGTAGTATATAATGCATCTGACCTTGCCAGCGGTAATTTATTATTTGAAAAAGAAGCTGACCAAGCAAGAGCAAATTCTTTTGCTAAGTTGGTACCAGCAAATACAAACGTAATAAATGAGAATACAGTATTTCCTAATCCAATTACAGGATCTAGTTTTAATGTAGCAATTGCTGGAAAATTACAAGGCAATTACACAATTATTATTACAGACCTTGCTGGTAGAGTAATGCAGAGCACAAGAACTGCCATGACTAAAGGGCAACAAACACAAAAAGTAAACTTTACGAGTCGCCCTGTAAAAGGTACATACTTAGTAAGAGTATTAGATGAAAAAGGTACAGAAATATTATCAGATAAATTAATGGTTCTTTAATAAAAATATTACCGGTTATAAGTACGAGGCTGCTCTTTTGGGCAGCCTCTTTTGTTTGGATTAGGTTATTGTTTTGTATATTTATTCTGCAATTTAATTGACAGTAAAAATAAATTAAATGAAGACTCTACTAATTCCTCTATTCCTAATTTTTATACCAATGTTAATTTTGTTTCTAACAAAAAAGTTTTTTATAAAAGACAAAATTCTTCCAAAGTTTTTTAGGTTATTTTTATTAATTATTTTTATTACTTCTGGAATTTTTATTTCAATTTATGCAATGCTTGTTTCTGCAAATGGAATTTCTGAACGAGGAATCAATTGTACAACAGGGGCTGTAACTTTTTTGTATGCAGGATTATTCATAAATATAGTTGGGGCAATAAATTTATCAAAAGTTGCAAAGCAAAATAATTGCATAAATTGATATATAAATTACTTTACTATAGAAAATAAATAAAACACCTCAACTTTAAATTTACTAATGCAGGATATAGAACCATATTACAATTGGCGTCATTTATACGCTGCAGAGGAAGATACTAAATCTCCTTTTTATAAGCGAGTATACAGCGAGTTTCAATACACCATGCAAGTATATAATTATTACATTCACCCACAGTGGGACGATATTGGCTCAAATACCCTCTACATAAAAATATTGTTTGTAGATTATGAACAACATTATGCCATTATAGAATTGCTAGGAGAGTGGAACGATGCTATTGAAAATGATATAATGACCCTGCGTAGAAATGTAACAGATAAGATGTACAGAGAAGGTATTTGTAAATTTATTTTAGTTGGCGAAAATGTGCTCAATTTTCATAGTAGTGACGATAGTTATTATGAAGAATGGCATGAGCAAATAGAAGAGGATAGGGGATGGCTAGTGCTTATGAATTTACCAGACCAAAGCAAACATGATTTTAAAAAAGCCCGCATAACTAATTATATTGAAATGATGGAACTGCAGCAATGGCGAACTTTAAAGCCTGAAATAATTTTTGGTTTGATAGATGAAGAAATGGGACAGAGGTTGGATTAAAACTAACCAATCTTATTAAAACTTGCTGCAATTCCTTTTATGATTGATGAACTAAATCCCTGATGCTCCATTTCGTTTAAACCTGCAATGGTGCAGCCTTTTGGCGTAGTTACTTTATCAATTTCCTGCTCGGGATGTGTTTTTAAGGTAAGTAATAATTCTGCCGCACCTTTTACCGTTTGCGATGCTATGAGGCTTGCAGTAGCAGCATCAAAACCAATTTCTATACCTGCTTGTATGTTGGCTCGAATGTAACGCATAGCATATGCAGTACCACATGCACCAAGCACAGTCGCTGCGTTCATGAGCTTTTCGTCTATGTTTACTGTTTTGCCTAAGTTGTTAAATAAATCTTCAGTAAATTTTATTTGTGTAGCATTTGTATTGGTAGAACTTAAACATGTAATGCTTTGTTGTATGGCAATGGCGGTATTGGGCATAGCTCTAAAAATAGCAATATCATTTCCAACAACGGTTTTTATGTCGTCTATATTTATGCCAGTTACAACAGAAATTAATAAATGATTTGATGTAAGATTGGCTTTTATGTCGCCTAAAATTTCTTTTATTTGAAATGGCTTTATGGCAAGAATAATGACATCGTTTTCTGCAACAGCTTTTGCATTATCTGAGTGAATGTTTATTCCTTTTTCTTGAAGAGATGCAATAGTATTGATGTTTCTTTTGGTAACAGTAATGTTTTCTGCTGTGCAAAAATTACTTTGCAAAAGGCCTGTAGCTATTGCTGAGCCAAGGTTTCCACCGCCGATGATTGCTATTTTTTTCATTTGTGAAAAATTATATTACTAAGAAGAGTTTAGTTTTTGCTTCGCAAAAATTTATTGCCACAAAGGCGCTAAGACACAAAGAGAAAAGCTTCGCTTTTTAAAGTTTTGCTTCGCAAAATGGTTTACCACGAATGCACGAATAAAACACGAATAAAAAAGCTTCGCTTTTATTGCTTCATTTTTTTGCCGAGAAGGCGGAAAGACATTTTGCTTAAATAAGCAAGCCTTTTTAAATTCAATTAAGTCGGGGTTAAAAATGCTTCGCATTTTAGAAACACAACAAAAACAAATAGGCTTTGTACTTGAAAGAACCTTGAACTTTCAACCTTCAACTTTGAACTCATTTATTCATTCTCCATCATCTTCTCAAACAAAACCTCATACTCTTTATTTGCAATAGTTAACTCTGCATTTATATTTTTATAAGCTGTTTCTGTTTGTACAAATTTAGCATTATCGCTGTATATTTCAGGTGCGCCGAGTTCTGCTTCTAATGCTACTTTCTTTTTATTTAATTCTGCAATTTTTCCTTCAAGCGAATTGAATTGCTTTTTCACTTTCTCCGCTTCTTTAGCAGCAACATTATCTAGAGGCTTTTCTACTTTGGTAACCTTTTCAACCTTTTCAACTTTTATAACCTTTTCAACTTTTTCCGCAGCGGCTTTATCTTTTGCCCTGCGTTCTTTCCAATCTTCCCACTCTGCATAAGAGCCTTTAAATTCAAGTATCTTATGGTCTTCTATTTCCCATATTTTATTGGCTATGCGGCTTATAAAATAACGGTCGTGACTAACCAAAATAATCGTTCCTTCATATTTGTTTAATGCCTCTACCAATAAATCTACCGAGTGAATATCCAAGTGATTCGTAGGCTCATCTAGCATTAAGAAATTGGCTTTGCTAGCAATGGTTTTTGCCAAAGCCACACGAGCTTTTTCACCACCACTCAATACTTTTATTTTTTTCTCTACCGCATCGCCACTAAATAAAAACGAACCCAACAAACTGCGCAATTCTAAATCATTTTTACCACTTCGTGCTTCCTGCATTTCTTCTATCAAATCGTTATTTGGGTTCAATACCTCTAACTGATGTTGTGCATAAAAAGATTCTTCTACATTATGGCCCCATTCACGCTCGCCTTCAAATTGCTCTGTACCTACAACTATTCTAAGTAGGGTAGATTTTCCTTTTCCATTTGCACCAATCAACGCAATTTTATCACCTCTATCTATTTCTGCACTGGTGTTTTCTAATATTTTTAAATCGCCAAAACTTTTGCTTACATTTTTAAGTGCAGTTACTACTTTGCCTGGTGTTTTATTTAGTATAAAATTTATTTTCATATTCGGACGCTCAATGTTTACGTCTTCTATTCTTTCTATTTTATCTAAACGCTTTACGATACTCTGAGCAGCTGCGGCTTTACTGGCTTTTGCTTTAAAACGCTCCACAAATCTTTCTTGCTGGCGTATATAATCTTGCTGGTTATCAAACGCTTTTTTCTGCATGTCTATACGAATATCTTTCTCTTCCATATAGTAGGAGTAATTGCCAGTATAAAAATGCAATTCACGTTGGTATAACTCTACAATTTTGTTTACCATTCTATCTAAGAAAAAACGATCATGGCTTACAATTACCACGGCACCCGGATAGTTAGATAAATATTTTTCCAACCACTCAATACTCGGCAAGTCCAAATGGTTCGTAGGCTCATCCAGTAGTAATACATCGGGGTTCATCAAAATCATTTTGGATAACAACACCCGCATACGCCAACCTCCACTAAACATCTCATATTTTTTGCCCAAATCTTCGTTGGCAAAACCGAGGCCTTGCAAAATAGATTCTGTTCTATGGTGAATGCTGTATCCATCCAATACATCCATTTCGTGCAATAAATCGGCATATTTTTCTGCTAGCTTTTCATCGCCAGTTTTTTCCAATTCAGCGCCCACAATTTCCATTTCTTTTTCAATGGCTTTTACCCTTTCAAAAGCGCCCATGGCAACTTCCAAAATAGATTCATCAGTTTCAAAACCCAACAAATCTTGGTTTAAAAAACCAATGGTGGTTTCTCTGCCTTTTTCTACCGTGCCTTTAGCAGGAGAGTATTGCCCAGTAAGTACTTTAAGCAAAGTAGATTTACCTGTACCATTGTAGCCAATAAGTCCTATACGCTCACCTGGTTGTATATGCCAAGTAGCATCTTCCACAATGGTTCTTGCCCCAAATTCGAACGTAAGATTCTGTAACCCTAATAACATTTTTTGAAATTTTGTGCAAAAGTAACCAATAGTAAGTAAAACGAGGGAAAGAAGTAGTTTATCTGAGTCTGAATCAAATAAACAGAAGTATAACGATAACCGTTCAATAAACTTTTATAGAATGTTTTACGTACCTACTTGTACAAAACACCCCGAAATCGTACATTTGCAACAAATTATTAGATATGAAAAAAGTATTTTTATTATTGGTTGTATTATTGGCAGCTTTTGCTAGTTATTGGTTTGGATTTAGAAAAACAGAACAGGCCGCTGATGCGCCGCCACCAAAACCTATAGAAATAAAAAACACTTCTAGCAAAGTGAATATGAGTGTGGATAGTATTATTGATGGATACTTAAGTATAAAAAATGCATTTGTAGAATCGGATACGGTGGCTGTAAAATTGGCTACAAAAAACTTAGTGGCTGTGTTGGATCATTTTCCATTTAAAGAATTAGAAAAAGATACTACGGCTGTAGCCGCTACAGTACAAATGACTATTGATGGAATAAAAGCAAATGCTACTTCTCTTTTAGTACAAAAAGATATTACAGAAATGCGGCACGATTTTAATATGATTTTCGAAACGATATATCCATCACTTTTTAGTGCTATAAATTATAAAGGGCAAAAATTATTTGTACAAAAATGCCCTATGGCTTTTGGTGCTGATATGCCGGCTAGTTGGATAAGTAATAGCTCGGAAATCGTAAACCCATATTTAGGTAAAGACCATCCTAAATATCATGCAGAAATGCTGGACTGTGGCGATGTGGTAGATTCTGTGATGGCGAAATGATTGTATGGATTAATTAAGATTACTTATAATTATTAACTTTGTAGTATGCCGACAGTTTTATTTATTTTAGGGTGGAGGCTTTATTTTTATGCAAATGAAAACAATGAGCAAATTCATATACATGCGGAGAAAGGTGACATGGAATGTAAATATTGGATTCTAGAAGAGGAGATGGATATAAAAGAAGAATTTATGTATAATATGTCGCCGAGAGATAGGAGAGAAGTTCGTAAAATTATATTTCAAAATTTTGATACAATAATTGATTCATGGAATAATTTTTTAAAAAGACAACATGATAGCTGCACACAAAATAGGAGAAATTCATTTCAATCAAGATTTTATTATGCTTGATATTGACGGAAATAAACTAACAATTCCATTAGATGAATTATCTAGTAAACTAAAATCTGCAACCGATATAGAGAGAACGATGTATAAAATTTCTCCTTCGGGTTATGGTATTCATTGGCCTCTAATTGATGAAGATCTTTCTATTGATGGAATACTGAGAGATTTTTCAAAATAATATTTCTACCAAAGTAATATTTTTCATTTAAGCAAGCTCATGAAATTAGTAGCTACAAGAAAACTTATGTCTATAAAAATACGTTCGTGTAAAGAAAGAGAAAGCTGTATGAAAATTGTAAGTGTATTCATAGCATTTTTTTTTATTGCATCAACCTCATTTGCTCAAAAAAAATATACCATTAGTGGTTATATAAAAGATGCAGAAAGTGGCGAAACCGTTATTGCTGCTAACATTGGCATAAAAGGCAAGAATGGTATGATGAGCAACCAATACGGTTTTTGGTCGGTAACATTGGTAGAAGGAAAATACCAAATCGTGGCTTCGCATGTGGGTTACAAGCCTGCGATTATTTCTGTAAATCTTACAAAAGACACTTCTATAAATATTTTATTGCAAAATGGCACCGCATTTACAGAAGAAGTAATTGTAACATCTACCAAGCGAGAAAATAATGTGCGTGCAGCGCAAATGGGTAAAATAACTTTGCCGATAGATCAAATAAAAGGTATTCCAGCTTTTATGGGCGAAGTAGATTTGCTAAAAGTAGTGCAACTATTGCCAGGTGTTCGTAATGCTGGCGAGGGCAGCTCAGGTATATATGTACGTGGCGGTGGCCCCGATCAAAATTTAATCATGCTAGACGATGCAGTGGTGTATAACACCGGGCATTTGTTTGGTTTCTTTTCCATCTTTAATGCCGATGCTATAAAAAATGTAACGCTAATAAAAGGCGGCATGCCTGCCCAATATGGTGGCAGACTATCTAGCGTGCTCGATGTGAGTATGAAGGAAGGCAACAACCAAAAATATCAGTTTGAAGGTGGTATTGGTTTAATAGCTTCAAGGTTTTCTGTACAAGGCCCATTAAAAAAAGATAAAGCGTCATTTATTGTGTCTGCAAGGCGCACATATATAGATGCGCTTACAAAACCTTTTGTAAAACAGGGTAGTCAGTTTTATGGCTCTGGCTATTATTTTTACGATTTAAACACCAAAATAAATTACAGGTTTAACGAAAAAGATAGATTGTATTTGAGTGGATATTTTGGTAGAGACGTGTTCGATTTTAGAAACGGAAAACAAAGTCTTCAAATAAAAATACCATGGGGAAATGCGACAGGTACACTACGTTGGAACCATGTGTTTAATAGAAAATTGTTTGCTAATACAACTGCTGTGTACAACGATTATAATTTTACTTTTAATGGCAAGCAAGATAATTTCGATTTGAAATTAGCATCGGGTATTAGAGATGTTTCGCTTAAACAAGATTTTGATTATTACCCAGCATCTAATCATAAATTAAAATTTGGTTGGTTATATACGCATCATAGGTTCACACCATCTGTGGTAAGTGGTCAGCAAGATTCAGTAGTTTTTAATCCGCAAAGCGCACAAATAAAATTTGCAAACGAAGCTGCTCTTTATGTGCAAGATGATTGGGATGTTTCTAAAAAAATAAAAATAAATGCGGGCTTGCGCTATAGCAATTTTACACAAGTAGGGGCGTATAAAATTTATAAAACAGATGAGTTTCAAAATAGATTGGATAGTACCATTTTTAAAAAAGGGCAAACTGTAAAATCGTATGGAGGACTAGAACCAAGGCTCACCCTTCGTTATGAAATAAACAATCGTACATCTGTAAAAGCATCGGTAACTAGAAATTTGCAATACATACATTTGGTAAGCAACAGTGGAACAACATTGCCCACGGATATTTGGGTGCCGAGTACTTACAAAGTAAAGCCACAAATAAGTTGGTTGTATGCAGCGGGTTTGTTTAAAAATTTAAAAGATAATACTTTTGAAACATCAGTAGAGTTATATTACAAGCAAATGCAAAATCAAATTGAGTATAGAGAAGGTTATACCAATAATTCGTTGAAAGATACAGAAGATGATTTTACATTTGGTAATGGATGGAGTTATGGCTCAGAGTTTTTTGTAAATAAAGTAAAAGGAAGATTTACAGGTTGGATAGGTTATACACTTAGTTGGACATGGCGCAAATTTGAAGGCTTAAATGCTGGCGAAAAATTTGCTGCAAAATATGATAGGCGAAATGATATGAGTATTGTGGCCATGTATGCGATAAATAAAAAATGGAAATTATCTGGCGCATTTGTTTACGGCACAGGTAGTGCATCTACTTTACCACAACGGTTTTATTTAATTGGTGGCGCACTATCACAACAATACAGCAACATTAATCAGTATCGTTTACCCTCTTATCATCGTTTAGATTTTTCTGCTACGCTTACGCCAAAAAAGAACGAAAAACGTAAATGGAAAACAGAGTGGGTATTTAGTGTTTACAATGCTTACAGCCGCCAAAATCCATATTTTATTTATTACGACCAATCTGGTAGTCCGCTAGATGGTACATTGAAAATACAGGGCAAACAGGTTTCTATTTTTCCGATAATACCTGCTGTTACTTGGAATTTTAAGTTTTAAAAGAAAATGAAATTTATAAGAATCATTATCATTCTATAAAAATAGCTAGCCAAAGTATCAAAATATGCATTAGTCAATTGCTTTTAATATTTTTATTATAACCATTTTCGAAACTCATTTTCTTTCCTTCTAAAGAAAATTATTTATCTTGTAAAAAATTTCCACACATGCAAAAACGCATTTTCTTTTTGGCAATATTATTTTGCTTTGTTAGCCTTACTCATGCTCAAAAAACATCTACCTACGATCCTCACGTATTATTTTCGCCCATCTTTTATCCTGATGGTGGAACTATAACAAGAGCAGCAGATGGTTCGCCTAATACTGGCTATTGGCAAAACAAAGCCGATTATCAAATAAATGTATCCTTAAACGACAATACAAATGAGATTGCTGGCTCGGTTATCATCACCTATAAAAACAATAGTCCTCGTGCATTGCCGTTTATTTGGTTGCAGCTAGATCAAAATTTATTTGCAAAAGATAGCCGTGGGCAAGCTCGTATGCCAGTAGGTGCACGCAGCCGCTATGGCAATGCCAATAGTACTTTCAGCGGAGGGTATAAAATTTTGGCAGTAAAAAATGTAACCGATAATGTAAATGCAGATTATATCATTACCGATACTAGAATGCAAATTCGTTTGCCAAAAGCTATAAAAGCAGGTGGCGATATCATCAAAATAAAAATAGATTATTCTTTTACTTTACCAGAAGAAGGAGCAGACCGTTGTGGTATTTTAAAAACAAAAAATGGAAATATTTTTTCGGTAGCGCAATGGTATCCACGTATGTGTGTGTACGACGAAACAGAAGGATGGAACACCTTGCCTTATCTTGGGCCAAGTGAGTTTTACTTAGAGTATGGCGATTTTGATTTTAGTATTACCGCACCTTCGAGCCATATTGTGGTGGCAAGTGGAGAGCTGCAAAATCCTTCTGAAGTGCTTACTGCCACTCAAGTAAAAAGGATGGCAGATGCAAAAAATAGTGATGCAACGGTTATGATACGTACCGAAAAAGAAGTAACAGACCCATTATCCAGACCAAAACAAACTGGTACACTTACATGGAAATATAAAATGGCTAATGCAAGAGATGTATCGTGGGCATCGTCAAAATCTTTTATATGGGATGGTGCAAGAATAAATTTGCCCGATGGCAAAAAGTCTTTTGCACAAAGTGCCTACCCAGCCGAAAGTAATGGTACAAAAAAGTGGGGTAGGGCTACTGAATATACAAAAGGAAGTATAGAAAATTATAGCAAGCGATGGTTTCAATATCCTTATCCAAGTGCGGTGAATGTGGCGTCAAATGTAGGTGGTATGGAGTATCCGGGTATTGTGTTTTGTAGTTCTAAAGATGAAACTGCAGATTTGTTTGGTGTAACCGACCATGAGTTTGGGCATACTTGGTTTCCGATGATAGTAGGTAGCAACGAAAGAAAATATGGTTGGATGGACGAAGGGTTTAATACATTTATAAACTCACTTGCTGTAAAAGATTTTAATAAAGGCGAGTATGATGGTACAAGCCCAAACCCCGCTATGTTTGCTAGTATGATGTTTGGTTCTAATAGCGAAAGTATAATGAGCACGCCAGATGCTATGAAAGAAATGAATATTGGTTTTATGTTGTATTACAAACCAGCTTATGGGTTAACATTGCTGCGGAATAATATTTTAGGGCCAGATAGATTTGATTATGCATTTAAAGAGTACATAAAACGTTGGGCATTTAAACATCCTACGCCATGGGATTTTTTTCATACTATGGATAATGCAAGTGGCGAAAATTTAGATTGGTTTTGGAAAGGGTGGTTTGTAGAAAACTATAAACTAGATCAATCTATAAAAGAAGTTAGTAGTGAAGGAATTGTTACTTTAGAAAATTTAGACAAACTTGCTATGCCCGTAATGCTTGGCTACGAAACGGTTTCGGGCATAAAAGGAACAATGAATTTGCCAGTGGAAATATGGAATAATACGGCCATTTTTAAAGTAAAACTACCAACAACCGAGGCAGTAAAGGCGGTTACAATAGATCCTGACAAAGCTTTCCCCGATTTAAATTATTCCAATAATAAATGGAGTGCTAATTAATAATAAATAGCCAAAAAGTAATAATAAAATGCCGTCAGTTTACAATTGACGGCATTTTATTTTCTCCTGTTTTTTCTATAACAATTACAATTGTAATGCCAATTGCATACATTAAAATATCTGTCCAAGAAAATGATGTGCCTATTATGATACGTGCAAGTTTGTATTGCTCCAAACCAAGAATATGCACAATTTTAAAATATTGTAAAGCTTCTATTAAAATGGAAAACAATAAAACCCCAATTGCTGTTGATATAACTTTTGCAGAAATGAATGTCCTTACAAAATAGTAAATAAACATTACCACAAGCATATCGCCTATGTAAGGTCTTACAACATCATCATGTACATATTTTGCAATAATGATTTCTATTGCAAATAATAGTATAGTGAGGTAGAAATAAAATTTATTAAAATGAAATATTTTTTGCATGTTATTTACTTAATTATAATCTTTCATTTGACGGCGCTTTTGTTTCTGTTCATAAAAAAGTTTGCAACTATAAAAACATTATTAATTATTCATTATCAATTATTAATTATTTTTCGTTTTCCACTTCCCACTTCGTAAATATAAAAAAGAGATTAAGAAAATAATGCTCCAATACACAAACTCATTGCTCCAAGCCATGGCAAGCGATATATAGTGTAATTTCATAAAGTAGTAAGTATAGCCAAGGTATAATGTTATGGCTACAATTTCTATTAATAAATTAACTTTTGTTTTTCCTGTTCCTGTAACGCCATTTAGCCAAATATTGGCAATACTCATCAGTATCATACCTAGCGAAACCATTCTTATAACCGAAATGCCCTCTTTTACAAAATTTTCATCTTGCCCAAAAAGATTAAAAAATATTTCGGGAAAAATATTGAGCATTAATACAGGCACACAACAAAACCCGATGCTCCAAAGCATTATTTTTTTAATAGCAGGGAAAATATCTGCTTCTCTTTTTTGTCCCATCAAATTACTTATCATCGTATTGGTAGTGCCGGCAAATGCCCATACAAAGACTCCAGCGAGTCCAAATACATTGCGCATTACATTGCTTATGGCTTTGGCATTGGTTTCGCCTCGGTTTTCTATTAATAAAAAAAAGATAAGCCAAGTGGTTACACTTATTACGTATTGCCCCACAAGCGGCAGCGATACATTCAATATTTTTTTGCTAATAATTTTTTCGTATTTAAAAGATTGCAAGAGTTTATATTTTTGTTTTAGACCAGTAAAAATAATAACAGCAAATACAACAAGCATGCCTGCAAACTCAGCAATAACAGATGCTACGGCCGCACCATTAAAACCCATTTGAGGAAAACCTACTTTTCCAAAAATGAGTAAATAATCAAAAATTATATTTACCAATGCTTCACAAATAAACCCAATCATTAAATACCTACTATTGAGCGAGGCAATTAAAAAAGCATTTCCCATTTGAAAAATAAATAAAAATGGCAGCCCTAGGATTCTAATTTTTAAAAAACTCATTTCTTGCGGAAAGGCTGATGCCTTAGCAACAGACTGCATAATGTATGGCGCAACAAACCATGTAAATAAAATACCTATAAAAGAAAATATAAGCCCAATGCGAATACCTTGGGCAAGAATTGTTTTAAACTTTTCGTGATTGCCACTGCCCGCATTGTTAGAAAAAACAGATTGTACAGCATTATTAAGCCCATGACCTGCTACTGCAAATATGAGATAGAAAACCCCAGTAATACCCGCATTGCCTAATGCCTCGCTACTTACTTGCCCCAAAAAGATGCTATTGATAAGCATATTTAATTGAGGAATAATAATGGCAATCGTTATTGGCAGTGCAATAGAAAGTATTTGTTTATTGGTAACTTCAACTTTTAAATCATTTAATGTAGCTGTACTTTCCATATGTTAGCAAAAATATCTTATTTTGCCTACTTAAATTTATCTATTGAAAATTGCTTTTAAAATACCACCCAAAATAGAAGATATTTCTACATCTCATTTGCTTGTAGAGCTGAGTGATTGTGAAGTGTCATTTCTTGTATTCTCTAAAACGCCTTTTGCCTTACAAGGCTTTTATGTATATGAAGTAAACAAAAATATACCTGCTATTGAATACGCAAAGGAACTTAAAACTATAATAGAAGATGAAAGTATTTTTCATCAATCATTTGCTACAGTGCAAGTGTGTTATAATTTCAATACATCTACATTTGTACCAAAAGATTATTTTGTAGAAGCGCAAAAAGAAAATGTACTTATATTGATGTTTGGTAAAGATGCATCTACTTACTGTTTTTATGAGGATGTTTTGAATAATGATATGAAAGTTGTTTATAGAATACCTTCGAAAATATATGAAATAATAAATGAATTGTTTCCTAAAAACAAGTTTTCACATGCTAGTTCTATGCAATTGCAAGCACATGAATTTGACAGAGATGTAATTAAATGTATCGTTTATCACAACAGTATAAAAGTTATATTGTTTAAAGACAGTAATCTGCAAATCGTTCAGTATTTCGATTATGAAATGCCTATAGATGTAAGTTATCATTTACTTAATACATGTGAAAGATTTGGCGTATCTCCATCAGAGGTACAACTTCTTCTTAGCGGAATGATAGTTGAAAAATCTAATTTGTATGATGATATGCATAAATATTTTTTGAATATTGATTTTGATACATTGCCAGCTGATATTGGTATTGCAGAAGACATGAAAATGCACCCTACACATTTTTACATTAATCTTACTGCCTTAGCACAATGCGTATAATAAGCGGAATACATGGCGGCAGGCGCATACAGCCGCCTGCAAACATGCCACATACAAGGCCTACAACTGATATTGCCAAAGAGGGTTTGTTTAATATTTTACAAAATCAATTAGACTTTGAAGAATTAACCACACTTGATTTGTTTGGAGGTACAGGTTGTATAAGTTATGAGCTAGCTAGTAGGGGGGTGCCCGACCTTACCATTGTAGAGATGGATACAAAAATGTACGACTTTATAAAAAAAACTGCAGAAGAATTAGGCTTTGAAAATTTTAAAGTAATTAAAAGCGAAGTATTTGGTTTTATAAAATCGTGTACCAATAAATATGATTTTATTTTTGCAGGACCACCGTATGCACTTGCTACAATAGATGAAATTCCAAAACTTATTTTCGAAAGAGATTTACTAAAACCTGGTGGCAGATTTGTACTAGAACATACACCACGTAATGATTATAGAAAAGCAGAACATTATGTAAGGGAAAGAAATTACGGTACAACTATTTTTTCAACGTTTATGCATGAGTAGTTACAAGTTTTGGGTTTGTTTAACGCAAGCTGTATTTTATTTTTTTATTAAAATATTCTAACTTTTCTCCAGTTCCATGGTGCTATAGGATATTCCTCTTTCCATAACCCAACTTTATTTACCCTAGCAGTTATTTCTAGTTTTGCTATTTCATTGTTAGTTGAGTGTTTTTTAAAATGCCATGCCAGTCCTGCTATTACAAGTTCTCTATTTACATTTTTATTTTGTGCGTTTATAATAGTAGCAACAAGGCGTTTGTATTTATCAAATTTATTTGTGTGTTGTACTTTTACCACTTGCGCAAAACATAAATTGGATGTAAACTTTTTAGCAGCTCTACCAAACGGTTGACTATTTCTAATTTCTGGACAATCAACATATGCAAGCCTTATGCTTATTGTTTTGCCTTCGTACAATACTTCTATGCTATCTCCATCTTTTATGGCTATTACTTTGGCAGTAAATTCGGTTGGTAATTTTGTATTGTTTTGATTAATTAAAAATAAAAAACTGTATAGAATGAGTGTTTTTGTGAATAGCATTTTATATTTTTCCTAAAGTTATGTCGTTTTGAAATTTAGGGATAAGATATATTAAAAAAATAAAATAAAAAATCCCCGATTTTCATCGAGGACTTTTCAATTATTTTAAAAAGCTGCTTACAATTCTGGCGCTTTTTCTTTCTTTTTAGTAGATACTTCTTTAGCAGCACCCAATGGTTTGTCTTTTGCAAAGTCAACCAATATTGGCGCACCAACGAAGATAGAAGAGTATGTACCCGTAATAACACCAATCATCATGGCAAATGCAAACCCTCTTGTAACCTCACCACCAAAAATGAATAAAATAAGCAAAGTAAGGAATACCGTAAGAGATGTCATAATAGTACGGCTAAGCGTATCGTTAATAGCACGGTTAATGATATTTGTTTTTGTTTCACCTCTCATATCTCTACTGTACTCACGTATTCTATCAAATACAATTACGGTATCATTCATAGAAAAACCAATTACAGTAAGTACGGCAGCAATAAAATGCTGATCTATCTCTAATGGGAAAGGCATAAAATCTTTTGCAAAAGAGAATACCGCCAAAGTTACCAATACGTCATGTATTAATGTAACAATCGTACCTGCAGAGTATCTCCAATCACGGAAACGGATGAAGATATAAATGAAGATAGCCAACATAGCAAAGATGGTAGCTTTAATAGCACCACGCTTTAAGTCGTCAGATATAGATGGTAATACCGTTGCCGAACTTTGTATACTGTTCTTTGAAAAATCTTCGTATGATAAATTAGCTGGCAATACTTTTTTCAAGCCTTCATACAATTTCGTTCTTACTTCTATATCCGCATTTTCTTTTTCTATTAAATAAGAAGTAGTAATGTTTAAATGTTTTTCATCACCAACGGTCTTAATAACAGGAAATTCTCCATTAAATGATTTAGATAAATCATCTTGTATATCAGAATTTTTTATTTTTTTGTCAAAAGCTACTGTATAACTTCTTCCACCACTAAATTCAACCCCTTTGTCAAAACCATGAAAGAACGATGCAACACCAAGTGATAAAACGATTGCAGATATTACATAAGCTATCTTTCTTTTTTCAATAAACTTATAATTTGCATGTTGGAAAATTTTACGAGAAAGGTTTGTAAAATAATTAAAGTGATGATTCTTATCTGTACGCAAATCGGTAATTAACCTTGATACCAAAATACCACAGAACAATGATAATAAAATACCAATGATTTGTGTAGTAGCAAAGCCTAATACTGGACCAAGACCAAAATACAATAATATAAATGCAGTAAGTAATGAAGTGATATGCGCATCTAATACAGGTGCAAGCGAACGACGATAGCCTTCGTTAATAGCTGCAGGATAAGCCTTTCCTTTTGTAAGCTCTTCTTTTATTCTTTCAAATATAATAACGTTGGTATCTACCGCTAAACCAATGGTAAGTACCAAGCCTGCAATACCTGCAGCAGTTAATGTAAAACCAAACATAGCCAATACACCAATGGTGAAAAGCAAGTTTAAGATTAATGCGATATTGGCAACCCAACCGCCAGTATTGTAATACAACAACATTAATCCGAAGATTATTAAGAAGGAAATGATGAATGCATTTCTACCACCTATCAAACCTTCTCTACCAATTGTAGCACCTACAATTTGCTCTTGTACAATTTTTGCAGGGGCATCAAGTTTTCCAGATTTTAAAACGTTTGCTAAATCTTGCGCTGCTTCTACCGTAAAGTTTCCAGATATTTCTGTATTGCCACCTTCTATTTTACCATTTACTTTAGGTGCAGAATAAACCACATCATCTAACGAGATTGCTACAAAACGCTGGTTGTTTTTTTCTGTAAGATTAGCCCAAGTACGAGAACCTGCAGCTGTCATTTGCATTTTTATAGATGGTTGCCCTTTGTCATCATAACTCTGACTTGCTTCTGCTACACCATCACCTTCTAATGGAGCTTTATCCGAACCATTTACTTTTTCTAATGCATATACTTGAAAATATGAACCACCTTTTCCTTTTTCTTCAGCACCATACATTAATTTCACATTGTTACCAAGCGCATTAATAAATACAGGGTTGTTGATGTAAGAATTTAAAAGAAAAGTATCTTTTGAAGCAATTGTTCCAATGATCCCAATATCTCCTCCGTTGGCCAATTGACCAGTTTTTTGATCTACAGGTAATCCCATTATAGAAGTAATAACGCCCGTGGTTAAAGAATCTCTCTTTGCTTTTTCAGCAGCAGTAAGGTTAGTTGCAGTATCTGCTTTTAAGAATTTTGCCAACGCTTTGTCTGCATCGAAAAAAGATTTTTGAAATGCTTGGTCTTTTAACATCACCACACTCCAAAATTGTAGGTTTGCAGATGATTGTAAATAGTCACGTACTCTTTGTGCATTGGTAACACCAGCAAGTTCTACATTTATTACACCTTTATTTAAATCTAAATTTAAGTTAGGTTGAGCCACACCAAATTTATCAATTCTTTTTTGAAGAATTTTAAACGTTTGTTGTATAGCACCTGCACCAATTTCTTTTAATTTGCTTGTAACAGTAGCATCGTTGTCAGCAATTTTTACCTCTTTATTTGCACCAGAAAATAAAGCAGATAATTTACCTGCACCATTTTGAGCGATAAAGTTTTTACTGAATATTTCTATAAAGTTTTCTCCGCTATTTGCTTGTTCGGCTTTTGAAGTTTGTAAAGCTTTTAAAAGAGCTGGGTCTTTTGGATTGTTGCTCAAAGATTTTACCAATCCTTGTAAGCTTACATCCATTGTAACACCCATACCACCTTGTAAATCTAATCCAAGATTTAACTCATACTTTTTACACTTTTCATAGGTAGTTCCAAATATTGGAAAAATCTCTTTTTCTTTTGTACTATCTAAAATACGTAGTGTCTTTTCTTTGATAATAGCATCTTTATCATCTTCCGACTTGCCTGCTGTCTGACTTTTTACAAGCCTAGTAGCTTGTTCTTTTACTTTTCCTTCGTAGCTGTGCACCACCCAAGTATAAGAGAGTTCCCAAAGAGATATGAGAATAAGCAAAATGGTAAAACCCCAAACTAAACCTTTAAATTTCATGTTAAAAACTTTAAATAATAAGCGTTGTTAATTTTTTTTTACAAGTGTGCAAAGATAGGGGAAAATGGCATTGTTAGCTATGGGGTGGATATTTTGATTTATAATTTATTTTAAAGTGATATATTGCTAGGTTTGAATGTAATATTCTTTGTTATAATAGTAAGCTGGTTTGAAGTATTGTTGATTAAAGGTATAAAGATGAAGGGCTGCGCTGCAATGTCATTTAGTTAAGGAACGTGTTGTCAGGTTGAGCTTGTCGAAACCGAATTTATGTATCGTTTTTTTTAACCCGACTTCGGCAAGCTGCTAATGACAGCTCTTAACTAAATGACATTGGGCTGCGCTGCTTAGACGAAAATCCTTTTTTTGACTGCCTTTGAGGCAAAAAAAGATTGAAGGCGGGCAGCGGACAACTGTTTATTAATGGTATATAGCCCACAGCCCCAAAGCATTTCTTTATATAAAATAAAACAAACTTATTTTTGTATTTCTATCAGTCGGCTATCGCTTTGCATTCATGTAGGGAGGAAAGTCCGGACAGCACAGGGCAATACACCGGTTAACGGCCGGCGGCAATGTGTCATGCTGAGCTTGTCGAAGCATGGCGCATAACAAGAAAAAGTGCCACAGAAAATAACCGTCCCTATAGCTTGCTGTAGGGATAAGGGTGAAAATGTGAGGTAAGAGCTCACAATCCCGCATGGTAACCTGCGGGATGGGTAAACTTTGTATGCTGTAATGCCACATATACCTCTGCTCCCGAAAGGGAAGCGGGCGGCTCGTTTGCGGTATGCTTAGGTGTACGTAGGGGAGGGTAGGCAGCAAGATTGTAACAGTAATGTTGCAGCAAGATAAATGATGGCCTTCTGCGGCTTGCCACAGAAAACAGAATCCGGCTTATGGCTGATAGAATTTTTATTTTTGGTTGCCACAAATGGCACGAATAAGGCACGAATGAATAGTTTTTTAATCGTGCTTTTTTATTTTAGTTGTCACAAATGGCACGAATAAGGCACGAATGAATAGTTTTTTTAATCGTGCTTTTTTATTTTAGTTGCCACAAATGGCACGAATAAGGCACGAATGAATAGTTTTTTATTCTTGCTTTTTTATTTTAGTTGCCACAAATATCACGAATAAAGCTCGACTGAATGGTTTTTATTCGTGTATTTTAGTGTAATTCGTGGCTTTTTTATTTGTTTTTAAAAATAAATTTGGTAAAACTAAAATAGTTAGTATATTTGTGCTAATCAAATTAGTTGCTATGTCACAAGCAGGATTAAATTTAAAATACCTCCGCAAATTGCGTGGGCTTACGCAAGAAGAATTTGCCAACAAACTTGGTATTAAGCGCTCCCTTATTGGTGCATACGAAGAAGAGCGTGCCGATCCTCGTTTGGATGTGCTCGAAATCGTTTCGGAAATGTATAAGCTTAGTTTGGATGAGCTTTTCTTGAAAGATTTGAGTAATGAAAGTGGTAGTTATTTAATGAAACGACGCCGTCAGAAAATGATGGCAAGCGAAGAAAGAAATGTTATTCATTTTGTACCTGTAAAAGCTGCGGCCGGTTATTTGGCTGGCTATGCTGATGCCGAATTTATAGATGAGTTAAATACATTTACATTACCCATGCTTTCGGGTGGTAATTATAGAGCATTTGAAATAATTGGAGATAGTATGTTGCCTACACCGAGCGGAAGTATTATAGTAGGCGAAAAAGCAGAAAGCCTTGATGATGCCAAAAATAATGCTGCATATATAGTAGTAAGTAGAAATGAAGGTATTGTTTACAAAAGATTGGTAAAGAATGCTAAACTTAAAAATAAATATACCCTTGTAAGTGATAACCCATCGTACCAACCCTACCAAATAAATGCCGAAGATATTATGGAACTTTGGTCTGCACAAGTAGTGATAGGCAAAGTGGCTGCACAACAAAGATGGGATGTAAATTCTTTAGCTAATTTAGTAAATAACTTGCAAGACCAAGTGAGCACGTTGAAAAAGAAGATGAATTAGAGGATAGACTTAAGATGTTAGATTTTAGATATTAGACTTGCTCGAGTTTGAGTAAGCTTAAAAAATAATTGTGGTAAACTCGTAACTAGAAACCACAAAACTCGTAACTTTATTAGATACATCAATTAAACAAATACAACCATTAAAAAACACAGTTATGATTAAATTACAAATTGTAGGTAATCTTGGAAAAGATTGCATTTTGAAAGAAGTAAACGGAAAAAACGTTATCAATTTTAGTGTAGCACACACAGAACGTTTTAAAGATGCACAAGGTGTGCAAAAAGAAAGAACCACTTGGGTAGAATGTGCTTATTGGACGGATAGAACAGCCATTGCTCCTTATCTTATGAAAGGGCAAATGGTATATGCCGAAGGAGCGCCCGAAGCAGAAGCTTATACCAACAGAGAAGGTGCAGCAGCAGCTACTTTACGTATGAGGGTTCAAAATGTACAATTGCTTGGTGGCAAAGTAGAAGGCGCAGGTACTGGCACACAAGGCAATCAACAACAGCAACCCAATTACAACACTGGCAATGTAACCAACTCTGGTTCTACACCACCACCTGTGGTGCGTGCACAACCAGCGGCAGATATGCCTTTGGATGATGATTTACCGTTTTAAATAAGTTTTGAATTATAATTCTTAAGCTTCTCTTTTGGGAAGCTTTTTTTTTGTGAAAAATTCATAGGAATAAAGGCAATTTTTCTAACACTCATAATCGTATAGTGTCATTATAGTTTTTTTACAATAAAAAAATATGGTAGCTTATAGGCTACCCTATTATTAACTTTAAATCTAATTCTTTTATTTTGAAAAGTGAGTATTGACAATGGTTTTAAAAAATAACCACAAGTTTGGAACACTACCCCAATTCTTATCTATTCCTTATTATTGCAATGCCTTTCTCTCTTAAATAAGGAATGCTTGAGAATTGGCTTATAACATCTTGCATTCTTGTTGTCATTAAGCATGTAATAAATATATTTTCACCTTGTACATTTGTAAGACGTACATATTTATAATAATCCATGGCAGACATAGGAAAACTCCATTTATCAAGCCCAGCAGATTGAAAAAGCATGATACTCTTTATATCTGATTTTTTATACGAGCGGACTTCCCCATTTTGTGTAACTACAAAATCATTGTCATTAATCTCAATTATTGTCCCCCAATTTTTTATGGTATATGATATATGTAAAAGTAAAGCTGGTATTGTAAAAAAAGTATGAAACAGCCCTCCAACCAGTAAAACTGTATTGTCATAATCTTTGTAAACCCAAACAATAAGCACTAGTAAAATAAACGACTATGTCCAAATTGATACATACAAATGATTTCGTAATGTTTGCTTTAATAACATAAAAAAAGAATTAAGTTAACGGAAAGATGGAAACCATCCGCTTGAAACCGAGCTTTGAATATTGTTTAAATATGAAGATGTTTGATTAATCCAACTATTCCTGCCCTAGTTAGCATCCCAAATCTACTAAAAAAACTTTGCAGTACTCGGTCATTTTCGTGAAGCGATCGCCGTTGGTATGCCGCATAGCTAAGGCAGCGCTGCTGTACCAACAACCCTTGCTGTGGCTTTGATTTATTTTTTTTGCTAGCCCTACACGAGTTGTTGGTATGCTTGGCTGCTATGCCCTAGCTGCATACCAACGGCAGCGCTACAATTATGCAACGGCGTGATAGGAAGCTTTACACATATGCGCCAACAAGGGCAGAATAATGTATTCCGACTTCTTCTTAACTCCTTGACAAACTAAATTATTATTGACATAGAAATGAATTTTTGTATCGAATAAATTTTTGCTTACAATTAATTTACTAAACATAATCCTAAAATTTTTTTACTAATTCTAAATCACTCACATAACTTTTGCTAACTATATCTGATAACCTATTGCCATTTAGGGACAACATTATTCTGCCCTAGTTGGCATCCCAAATCTACTAAAAAAACTTTGCAGTACTCGGTCATTTTCGTGAAGCAATCGCCATTGGTATGCAGCATAGCTTAGGCAGCACTGCTGTACCAACAACACTTGCTGTGGCTTTGATTTATTTTTTTTGCTAGCCCTATACGAGTTGTTGGTACGCTTGGCAGCTATGCCATTGCTGCATTCCAACAACGTCAGAAATACAACAATTGAACTATAAAACAATGTACCCATTTAATACTGCTCTCCCTCATTTGGAAAATCACTACTCTTTACATCTTTTATATAATGCTGCACTGCGCCTGTTATTTGCTCATGCAAGTTTAAATATTGGCGAAGAAAGCGAGGTTTAAATTCGGTATTTATGCCAAGCATATCGTGCATTACAAGCACTTGCCCATCGCACTTGCCGCCTGCACCAATGCCAATCGTTGGTATATGCAAACTTGCAGAAACTTCAGCTGCTAAGGCTGCAGGTATTTTTTCTAATACAATGGCAAAGCAGCCCGCTTCTTGTAAAAGCAATGCATCTTTTTTTAATTGTGTGGCTTCTGCTTCTTCTTTTGCACGTACAGTGTAAGTGCCAAATTTATAAATACTCTGCGGCGTAAGACCCAAGTGCCCCATTACAGGCACGCCACTGTTTACAATACGTTTTATAGATTCTACTTCATGCTCGCCGCCTTCAAGTTTTACAGAATGGCCACCAGTTTCTTTCATTATGCGTATAGCAGAGTTGAGTGCTTCTCTAGAATTACCTTGGTAAGAGCCAAAAGGCATATCTACCACCACCAAACAACGATCTATGCCACGTACTACCGATTGCGCATGGTATATCATTTGCTCCATCGTAATGGGTAGGGTAGTTTCATTGCCCGCCATTACGTTGCTTGCACTATCACCTACCAATATTACATCTATACCTGCTGCATCAAAAATTTGTGCAAACGAAAAATCATAAGCCGTTATCATAGAAATTTTTTCTCCAGCGGCTTTCATTTTTTGTAAAGTATGAGTGGTTACTTTTTTTATTTCTTTGTTTACAGACATGGGGTGTAATTGATAATTTTATAATGAATAATTAATAATGTATTTAATGGAATGTTAACTACTTTATTAACAATTTTTAATATTGTAAATGTATATAAAAGTTTAGAAAACTATTTTTATTTCGTGCGTAGCAGTATCCTCCATATTTAACTTAGGTATACTCAAAATGGCATCTGGAATTTTGCAGAAAACAATGTTTTTGGTTTCATTGTAATACCACTCTTGTGTGATGATGATTCTATCAAAAATAGTTGATATTATTTCGGTAACTATCAGCTTGGTGCCAGACAAGTTTCCTACGCTATCATAAATTGGTACATTTACAGTTTGCAAGTTTAATAAGTTCTCCTTATTAATTTCATGTAAGGTTATTTTTTTATTTTCTGGGACAGAATAAAGGACTATTTTATTATTTTCAATATATGGCCAAAGGGTTTCAATAATATTATGCCCAAACATTTCCTTAAGTTTATTTTCTTTTTTTATAGAGTCAACATAGAATTCTGTTGTGGTTTTCTTTAGGAAAATGATTTTGTCTTTGCTTGAATTTGAAGAGAAAGGCTTTATGTTTATGGCTGTAGAAAAGTATTCAATTCTTCCAAAGTGTGTGCCTTGAGGAGAAGTGATATCAAACAAAGGAGAGGCATGACTTATGTAGGCCAAAAGCTTTCTATTTTTAATATATAGAATTTGATATAAGTTATTTACTCCTTTGGGTAAATAATTAATAAGTTCAATAAGTTCAGTCGCTTTGTAAAAAATTTTATTGCCTAGTCTATCATATCCAATATTACCACCATGATTCAAATGGTCGTATATAAGCTCAGGTTTTGTATAAATTATTTTATTGTCATCATCTGTACCATTTATATATATTGGTTCAAAAATTTCTATTTTTTTATTAATCATTTTTCTTAGGAGTATATCCCTAAGATCTGGAGAATCTGTTCTCAAAGTATCATTTTTATATATTGCCCATTCTATTGAAGATTCTTCCACGAATTTATTTAACTGAGTTTTCTTTATGGGAAAATAATTTTGTGCTAATACACTTGAAGTTTGTACAAGAAAAAATAACAGTAAAGCTCTCATAACTCAATTATTTGATGGAAATACAATGTAAACTTTATACTACAATTATTTTAAGAGGCAGTTGTAAAAAAATGTTATTTTTTGATAGAAATAAAACAACTTAACAATTCAACAATAAAACAATGTGACTACTTCACTTCTTCCCACAAATGCTGTATCAATCCATCTGCCAAGCCAATTTTTGGAACAGAAATTTCTTCTGCTCCTGCCCAGCGCATTACGTTTATGTATATGAGGAGTGCGGGCACAATTACATCTGCACGATCATCTCTAAAATCGTATTTTGCTATCCGTTGTTTAATAGACATGGGTTCTAAATCGTTGTAATATTCTTTCAGCAATTCTAATTGTAGTGGGCGTCCTTCTTTTCTTTTGCTCATGCTAAATACTTTGTTTATGTTACCACCACTACCAATGGCCATTACCGTTTTGTGTCCTTTGGTTACTGCTTTAATGGTATTTTTTAATTCTTCCCAATGCTCGTTTGTCACCATATTTTTTAAAATACGAATAGTGCCGATGTTATAAGATTTTTTATAAATTAAAATACCATTACTAAAAAAAGAAATTTCTGTGCTGCCACCGCCGACATCTATATACATATAACTATGGTCTTTATCCATATTTTCGGCCACATGGTTTTCGTAAATAAGGTTGGCTTCCATATCGCCATCTATTACTTCTATTAAAATATCGGCTTCTTTTTTTACGAGTGCTATAATTTCTTTTGCATTTGTAGCATCTCTCATAGCACTTGTAGCACAGGCTTTAAGTCCTGCCACATTATATGCATTCATTAAATGCCGAAAAGATTTCATCGTTTCTACAAACATGGCTTTCTTTTCTTCAGATATAATGTTGTTTTCAAAAACATCGAATCCTAAGCGCAGCGGTACACGTACAAGATTCAATTTATTAAAAACAGTTTTGCCATCTTTCTCTGTTACTGCATCGCTAATCAATAACCTTGCTGCGTTGCTTCCTATATCTATTGCTGCTAATCTCAAAATGTATATACTATTTAGATGCTAAAATTGAGGATATAATTTTAAAGCGTGGGAATAATTTATTAGAAATCTTTCAACATTGTGCAATGTAACCTTCAGCTATAGTACAAATTTAAAGCCACGAATGCACAAAAATTTATTCGTGCATTCGTGGCTTTTTTTATAAAAAATTATTTTGTTCCTAAAAGTGCAAATACAGAAAAAGTAGAAAGCCAATGATCAATATCATA
Source organism: Ferruginibacter sp. (assembly GCA_043729825.1). Lineage (GTDB taxonomy): Bacteria > Bacteroidota > Bacteroidia > Chitinophagales > Chitinophagaceae > Ferruginibacter. The sequence continues at coordinate 11,902 of JAYTLA010000117.1, read as the reverse complement.
ATTTCCTTTGCCAATGCTTACTTGTGCATAATCCCACATTTCTTTTTGGGATGCTATCCATGCTTTTTTTACTTCAGGTGTTAATGTAGTAGCAGGTAGAGATTGCAACATGCCATTTATACACCAAATACGATTTAAGTGAAAACCATCCCAATGAGATGCATAACCAGTGTGTATATCTTTTCTTTCCACATAAAAAACTTTACTCACGCCATCTATTGTAAACATATCTGGCGAAAATTTCTTAAGCCATTCAACATACTCTGTTTGCGTATAAACTTTTCTCATTAAATCAGTAATTAGTAAGCCTGCACTCATAAAATCATAACCAAATGGTTCTTTAATCAAAGGGAAATCTTTCACTCTTGTATAAAAATTTTTTGAAACGGAAATCAAAACATTTTTTAGTGAATCGTTTTTCATTGTAATGGCATAATCTAATGCAAATGATAAACCTAAGGAAGATGCATAATGATCTCCAGAGTAGGTAGGTTTGGCAATATTTGGCCATACAATCATATAATCTGCCACAATATAGTCGCACAAGGGTTGTAAATTTTTTAGCCATTTCTTCGCAATGGGATCATTCCATCTTGCCAATTCATCAGCTACTTTAAGTAACCAAGATCTTCCATATGGGAATTCAAAACTTTCGTCTTCATGGCTTTTTAAGTATTCTATTTCGGTAAAAATATTTTTAGCATCAAAACTAGTTTCTAATTTTTCCTTAATCAATTTTGCTTCGGCTATTTTTGGGAAATTTTTAAGCAACTTTACCAATGCCCAATGATTATGCACACCAGAGTGCCAATCGAAACAACCATAAAACGAAGGAAATAATTTATCAGGCGATTTTAAATCTTCAGGTTTCTGCAAGTTTTCATGGTAATAATGTGGATAAGCCTTTCCAGTACAGTCTAATGATAATTTTGCAAAATAAGATCCTCCTTCATCTGATAATTGCATGGTGCCATCTGCTGCAATGAATGTTAGTGATGGTTCTGTCTTTTTTATTAATGGTTGGGCAAAAGTAAACATTGTCACTACGGACATAAAAGCAGATAATAAAAGTTTCATAGCTAGTTTTTTAAATTCTTTATGTTTTGGTAAAGGGAGAATATAACACAATATAGTATCTTTGTTTCACAAAATTGGCATCATAAAACAAAATTTTGTTACTTTGGTTTGTGTTGCATTTAACTGCATTATATAAATTTTAATTTTTTCTATGAACTCTGGCACAAGAATAAATGTGGTAAATATTGGCTTAATGATTTTTAGTTGCATAGCGGCTTTTATTATGCCTTTCGAAGTTTTTCTTTTTGCATATGCTGTATTGGGGCCATTGCATTACCTCACCGAAATTAGTTGGCTGCACGATAGGCAATACTTTACAAAGGGCAAATACGATAGCATTGTTCTCTGGTTTATCGGAGTAATTATTTTGTTAGAAAGTATTGCCTATAAAAATCATTGGAATTGGCCATTTGATAGTGCATTTGGAAACAAGATTATTTTTGTAGCACTTACGGGTTCTTTGTTAATGGTATTTGTAAAAAATGCTTACATAAAAGTATTTGGCTTGTTGTTCATACTTTTTATTGCGCAAGGTATTTTTAAAGCAAATGAAAGAGATGGATTAGCATTTTTTATAGGGGCTTTGCTGCCTACGCTTGTACATGTATTTGTATTTACAGGTTTTTTTATTTTGTACGGGGCACTAAAAAGTAGAAGTCAAAGTGGTTTAATTTCTTTTGTAGTTTTTATCGTATGCCCCATACTCTTATTTACCTTGTTTAGAGATAAATCGTTTATTGAAGTAACTAAATATGGGCAAGATTCTTACAAAGCAGGCGGAGATGGTTTCTTTGATACCAATTTAAGTTTTCTTACTACTATTTTTAATGTGGAGTTTCCGCAAATGAAAGATGCAGCTGGTAATTTGTTGTATTACGATTATGGAGATGGTACACAAGTAGCAGCAAAAGATTTTAGCAATGCCGCAAACGTTGTCTTTCATTCACAAACGGGTATTTTGTTAATGAGGTTCATTGCATTTGCCTATACCTATCATTATCTTAACTGGTTTAGCAAAACAGAAATTATAAAATGGCATAAAGTGCCAAAGACAAGGTTTATTGCGGTAATAGTATTGTGGGTTGTATCTTTAGTTCTTTATGGAGTTAATTATTCGCTTGGTTTGCGTTGGCTGTATTTCTTAAGTTTCTGCCATGTATTGTTGGAGTTTCCTTTAAATATGGTCTCTATTACTGGGATATTTAAAGAAGGCTTAAACATTGCGAGTAATGGCTTTAAGCTTACACCTGCGTTAACAAAAAAATAAAAATATAGAATAGGATTAAAAAGTGAGCAGTGTATTCATTGCTCACTTTTTAATTATAAGAGATATTTTGAAGAATGAATTTTATTTTCTCTATCACTTTTTACACTAAATACAAATCCTTTTTGAATAGCATAGGCTCCATATTGTCCTTTTTTATTGATGGCCAAAAAACCTACTTGTAATTTTTTTGCTTTTTCTCTATCTCGTTTTACAATACGTTCTACAGCTTTTTTGCAGGCCATTTCGGGGCTATAACCTTGTCGCATAAATTCTACTACCAAATGTGTTCCGCAAATGCGAATAACTTCTTCGCCTACACCACTACTGGTAGCAGCACCTATTTCATTATCTACAAACAGTCCAGCACCAATAATAGGAGAGTCGCCCACACGCCCATGTACTTTAAAAGCCATGCCACTTGTGGTAACTGCACCACTCAAATTATTATTGGCATCTATTGCTAATAAGCCCATAGTATCATGATTTGGAGTGCCGTCTTCAAAAAAATTGGGTGCAAATGGCCCATGTTGTTTTTTTGTTTCAATATTAATAACAGGCTTGTATTCATTTTTTTTTATCCAATCAGCATATGCTTTTTTTGCATCGTTCGATAATTCGGGGCTTTCTAAATTAAATCCATTTTCTACAGCAAATTGTTGTGCCCCATTACCCACCAAAATTACATGGGGTGTTTTTTCCATCACTTTTCTTGCTACCGAAATAGGGTGTTTTATTCTTTCTAAACCCGCTACAGCACCACAGTTTGCCATATGATCCATAATACAGGCGTCTAAGGTTACTATGCCATCTCTATCTGAATAACCACCCAGCCCTACACAACAATTATTATTATCGTTTTCAATATGCATAGCTCCGGCTTCCACAGCATCTAACGCTGTACCTTTTGCCGATAAAACTTTCCATGCAGCAGCATTTACTGGCATTCCACTATCCCAAGTAGATATTACAATTGGTTTTGTAGTGGCATTAATTTTATTAGCAAATGTTTTTGTTGTGCCGAGTAATGGAGCCGTGAGTGCAGTAAGTTTTATAAATTTTCTTCTATTCATTTCATTTATATTGACGATGCAATTTTATTAAAACTAAATATACATTACAAAATGGTAGAAAATATATTTATATTATTTAAAAATTATTACAACGTTTTTTTGCAGCCTATTTTCGGCAGAAGATGCCCCAATACATATGTAAACCTGTAATCTTAAAGTAATCATCAAGTACGAAAAGTTACCTTTTCCTACAAAAAAATGGATAAAATAAAACGATTAATGAGTGGCAGTTGCAGCTTAGTAAAGCATTTTTTCTAGATAATTATAGATTTCTATCTGAGATCGTATTTTCTTTGTGTTGCCAGCTGCTACATATTCATTATTCAAATCATTATCTAATATTCTTGCTTTTACATTATCATTCAATTGAATATTGGTTATGTCAATCAATTCTTGTTTTAATCTTTTTTCAAAAATTGGGCAAGCTACTTCTAACCTATGGTCTATATTTCTAAGCATCCAATCGGCTGATGAAATAAATACTTTTGGTTTCCCTGCATTTTCAAATATCATTAACCTTGCATGCTCTAAATATTCATCTACAATGCTTATGGCTTGTGGCTTTGCTTTAAATTTTTTATTTTCGGTGAGCATACTGTAAATACCCCTTACAACTAATTTTATGGGTACTCCGGCTTTTGCTGCTTCATATAATTTGTCTATTAATAGTTTATCGCTAAGGGAGTTTAGTTTTAGGGTAATGCCTGCAAGCTTTTTACTTTTAGTATTTTTTATTTCTTTATTTATAAGAAAAAAAAGCTGTCTTCTTAAGTTTATAGGACTTACTAGTAATGTTTTGCAGGCTTTCAATAATTTGATTCTTGTAGAAGGTTTTTCTAAGTAGGTAAAAATCTTATTGGCATCGGCCATTATATTTCTATTTGCTGTTAATAAGCAATGATCGCCATAATCTTGAGCAGTTTTTTCATTTAAATTTCCTGTACTTACAAAACCATAATGTGTGGTTTTATTAAGTACTCGTTTTTTTATTAAACATAGTTTTGCATGAACTTTTGTATCAGCTATTCCAATCAATACTTTTATACCTGCCTCTTCCAATATTTCTTTCCATTCAAGATTTGCCTCTTCATCAAATCTTGCTCTCAACTCTAGCATTACTGTTACTTCTTTACCATTTCGTACGGCATTGGTAAGTGCATTTATTATTTTTGAACGAGTAGCCAATCTATAGCAAGATACTTTTATACTTTGTACATAGGGGTCTATTGCGGCTTCTCGTAATAAATCTATCACACTATCAAAAGAATGATACGGAAAATGTAACATTACATCTTGCTGCAATACAACAGCAGTAACACTCTTGCTATTTTTTAAAATTGGATGTGTAAACGGTTTTTTTCGTAAACTTTTTTTTCTAAATAAAGCGTCAGGAAAATTTATAAAATCTTTAAAATTATGAATTCGTTCGCCAGGTATTAAATTTTCTTTTTGCGAAAGGTTGAGTCGCTTTACCAAATAATGCAACAATTTTACATTTATATCTTTATCATAAACAAAACGAACAGGCTTGCCTTTTTTTCTGTTCTTTAATCCCTTTTCTAATTTTTGAATAAGAGTACTTGTTACATCATTATCATTATCTATATCTATATCTGCATCTCTTGTTACTTTTATAAGATGCGCAGAAAAACTATCGTATCCAAAAAAAGAAAAAATGCTAGGTAGGCAAACTCTAATAACATCTTCCAATAAAATTACAAATTGCTCATGGTTTTTTGATGGGAGAATAATAAAACGGGGCAATCGTCTTACTGGTACAGATATTAAGGCAAATCGTTGTGATATTGATTTATTTATTTTTGAAAGTGTACAAGCCAAATAAATAGACTTGTCATTTAGTGTTGGGAATTCGTGCAAACTCTCGATCATTAAAGGAATGATATAACTTCTAACTTCATCGTCAAAATAGTCTTGTACAAATTTCTTTTGCGATGCATTTAGCTTTTTTTCATTTACGATATTTATTTTTTCTTTTTTTAATGCGGCTAAAATTTCTTTCCAAATTCTTTCAAATTCTTTTTGTAGTTGCCATACTTTTACCTCAATTTCTTTTAAGATTTTTTCTGGATCTTCTTCTAAGTGCATTTTTGCTTTGCTACCTAGCAATACCATTTTTTTTAGTGCAGCTACACGTACCCTAAAAAACTCATCCAAATTATTAGAAAAAATACCTAGAAATTTTATGCGCTCTTTTAATGGAACAGTTCTATCCGCAGCCTCTTGTAGCACACGGCTATTGAAAGAAAGCCAACTGATATCTCTAGGAATATTTTTCTTGTGAAGCAAGTATTACTTTTTAAGGTCATCAATTATTTTGGAGGTAGAGATACCGTCAACGATACTAGCAATCTTTACCTCTCCACCCGCAGCCAATACTTCTTTTGCACCAACAATTTCATCAATAGTATAATCACCACCTTTTACCAATACATTGGGCTTTATTAATTTTATCAATTCGAGTGGAGTATCTTCTTCAAAAATTACGACTGCATCTGTTTGCAATAAACTTGCAAGTATCAATGCTCTTGCATTTTCATCATTCACTGGTCGGGTAGGACCTTTCAATTTTTTTACAGATGCATCTGCATTTATGCCTACCACAAGCATATCGCCATAAGTAGCAGCTTCACTTAAAGATGCAATATGGCCTTTGTGCAAAATATCGAAAACCCCATTTGTAAACACAATTTTTTTATTGAGTACACGCCATGCATTTACTTGTTTCAATAAACTTTCTTGCGTATAAATTTTATGCTGTATTTGCTGTGTAGATTTCATTTTTTTTCTTATTTATGTATGGCAACAAAACCAAAGAGATAACGCCAGCTACAATTATTAAACCAGTGCTAATGCCCCAAATAAGCCAACCAAATGCTTGCCCTTGAGATAAAGCTATACCATACATGCCCAGTGTTTCCATAATAAAAAATGGGAATGAACCAATTCCGCCAGGAGTAACAATCATAGCTAAAGTAGATAAGGTTAATACAGCACAAGCGGCTTTAATACCTAGGTCTGCGGTGCTTTCCATGGCTCTAAACCCTATATATATTTGTAATAAATACATAGCCCATATAAAAAGAGTGTATGCAATAAATTTTTTTCGCTGTTGTAGGTTTTTTATAGTAGCAATTCCAGTTCCTATGCCAATAGCAAATGCTCTTATTTTAATGAGTACTTTATTTTCGGGGTACTTCGAAAATATTTTCATAAAAATATAAACAATAATAAATAACCCTGCAAATAAAATAAGCAACTCCGCCCACAATGGCATAGCGGTAGATTTTGCATAATCAGTTAATTTGCCTTTTACATAACTTCCAATCACGTTTATCTGTATGAGCACCGTTATTACAATAAACAAAATATAACAAATTAAATCAAACGTTCTTTCGATAATAATGGTACCAATAAGCTTATCTACTTTAAGCTTTTCGTATCGGGCAAGTAAAGTGCATTTGAGTACTTCGCCTAAGCGTGGCACGGCAGAATTTGCTAAATAACCAACCATAGTAACAGCAAAAACATTTTTAAGTTTTGGATTAAATCCCAGGGGTTCCATTAATAATTTCCAACGCATAGATCTTACCAGATGACTAGCCAAATTCATTAGTACTACTGGCAAAACGAGAATATATTTGGCATGAGTAAAGGCATAAATAAATTCTTCTTTTTTTTCTTCCGTCATGCCATGTAACTGCCACCACACGAGCAAAAGCCCAGCACCAAGAAAAATAATATATTGTAAAGAAGAAAGAATTTTCTTTCTCATAATACTCACTCGTTTTTTGTTACAAAATAATATTATCTATTAATCGTATTTCATTTAAATATGCAGCTACTAATGCTACTAATTTTTTCTTGCCATCCCATTCACTTTGTGGTTCTAAAGTTTGTGTATCTGCAATTTCTATGTAATCTACTTTATATCTTTTATTTTCAAGAAAAACGGCAGCTTCTTTTTTTAAAATTTCTATATTCCCTTTTTTTATATTGTTTTTTATAAAAGTAAGCGATTCAATAATACTTAATGCTTGTTTTCTTTCTACTTTATTCAGCCGCATATTTCTACTACTCATAGCAAGTCCATCTTTTTCTCTAATGGTATCGCAAATACTTAATTTTATTTTATATTTCTTTATTTCCATCATTTTACCAATAACCATACATTGCTGGTAATCTTTTCTACCCAAATAAAGAACCGTTGGTGATACTGCTGCCAATAATTTATCTACAATTATACACACTCCTTGAAAATGCCCTGGTCTATATTTTCCCTCTAAAATTGTTTCAATATTTCCTAATTCGTACTGCAAATTCTTTTCATTAATTGGGTACATTTCTTCTACGGTTGGTATAAATAAAATTCCGCAACCAGCTTTTTCCAATTTTTCAATATCTGCTTCTAAAGTGATGGGGTATTTTTTGAAGTCGGCAGGATTATTAAATTGTGTGGGGTTTACAAAAATGCTACATACAAATACATCGTTTTCATTTATAGCTTTTTGCACTAGCGAAATATGCCCATCGTGTAGAGCTCCCATTGTTGGAACAAAACCAATTGTTTTTCCTGCATTTTTATAGCTAGAAAGATGTTTTTTTAAAGTTTTAATATCTTTTATAAGTATCATTATTAGGGTCTTTTCGGGCTGAAATACGTATAAATACTATATTGTCAAATATTTTCGCTATTTTTGCAGCCATTTTAAAAAAATCAATCTAATCTGCACTTAATATAGCACAATAATGTCTACAAAGAAAAGGATTTTATTCATTGTAAGTGAAATGTCACCATATATTGATGGTACTTCGTTTGCAGAAATTGTAAACAAGCTTGCCGTAATGTCTAACGACAATAATATGGAAGTTAGGTGTATTATGCCAAAATTTGGTACTATAAACGAACGTAGGCACCGTTTACATGAGGTTGTAAGGTTATCTGGTATAAATGTTTCTATAGATAATGATGATTATCCACTTACCATTAAAGTAGCATCATTGCCCAATGCAAGGCTTCAAGTTTATTTTTTAGATAATGAAGATTTTTTTAAGAGAAAATTTATTTATGCCGATGAAGCTGGTAAATTTTATGATGACAATGGTTTACGTACTGTTTTATTTTGCAAAGGTGCTTTGGAAACCGTAAAAAAATTCGGATGGCCACCTGATATTATTCATTGTAGCGGTTGGATGACGGGATTGGTACCAATGTTTATACGTTCTGCTTATAAAAAAGAACCAGTATTTAGCCATTGCAAAGTGGTTTATACCATTAGCGAAAGTACATTTAAAGAAAAATTAGGTGCCGATTTTTTACAATTGGCTGCTATAAATGATAATGTTACCAAAAAAGAATTAGAGCCATTTAAAGAAATAAATAACTTGGCTATGTTTAGAGGTGGCGCTACATATGCTGATGCTGTTACGTTTGGTACAGATACACCAGATAAAAAACTACTAACAGAATTTGCAAAAGTGCGTGGCAAAAAAATATTAAAGTATAATGCCGATAGCGATTTAACAGACTATTTACAATTATATGCCGACCTTGCTAAATAATAAAATTACTCAGAATTTTTAAAATTTATTGCTTTGCAAAAAAGATTTCTACCTACAGCTTTTTTGGCTGCTTCATTATTGGTTATTGGATATAGTTGTACAAAATTTGATACAACAAGTCAGGGTGCAGATTTAGTGACTGTAGATAATATAAACACTTTTGCTGATACGCTAGACGTAATAGCTACACAAGGCATTTTTACCAATGTAGATGATAGTACGATTTTATCTAAAACAGAAAATCACGTAATAGGTAATATAACCAACGATCCTCAGTTCGGTAATACTGAAGCTGCCATTTATGTGCAGTTTAAACCAACTTTTTATCCTTTTTATTTTGGTTCTGTTGGCGATACTGTAAAAAATTTAGCAGGTACAGGGTTCGATTCTGCATTTATTTGTCTTTCTTACAGAGGCGCATGGGGTGATACATCTATTTCACAAGTATTTGAAGTAAGAGCAATAGCAAATGCAGATAATGATTTTAGAGATAAAACGGATACTTTAAGAAGGTTAAACTATCAACCAAGTGTAGTTACTACGATACTAGGTTCTGCAACTTTAAAATCGCAGGATATAATTAGCAAAAAGAAAATAGTTTACGGCAAAGACTCTGTAGAAAATCAAATTAGAATTCCTCTTACAGGTGCTGGAGCTATTTTTGCAGCTTCTCTCTTTTTGCAGGATTCTACTGCCACAGGATCAAATAACGGGTTTTATAAGGATTCTATTTTTAAAACAAAATCTAATGGCTTTGAAATTAAAGTATCTGGAACTGGAAATGGTAACGCTCTTTTTTATGTAAACTTAGCAGATGCTAAAACAAGATTAGAGTTTCAATATTTTAAAAAGAAAAATGGGATAAAGGATACAGCAATTCAGTCTTTTCAAATGTATCCGCAAAAAACTGCCTCTGCTCTTGCATCATCAAGTGCAAATTATATTAAGAGAACTCATTCTCTTGGTACAATACCTACTGTAGGTGCGCCTACAAATGATGTTTACATACAAACAGCACCAGGTACATTTGCTAATATAAAAATACCTGAATTGAATGCAGGCAGCCCGAAAGCAACAAATAGAATTGTGCACAGAGCATATTTAATTGTAGAGCAAAACCCAAGCGGAGCACCAACCGATAATCATTTTACACCACCACCTTACTTATATCTCGATTTAAAAGATACATCTTTAGCCATTCCGCAACGTTACAAACCTGTGTATTTCGATCTAAGTAATCAAGTTGGCTATAATCCTGATGCAACAGGAATTAACCCATTGTATCATCCTTTTCCTGCAGTTAACAACATTGATTTAAATAATTTTGGAGGTGCTGCTTTAAAGAGATTTGATGGTGCTAATACGTTTTACCGCTACGAAATAAATATTACCAGATATGTACAACATATTGTAACCAATGGTTATAAAAATTACGATTTGAGGTTGTATGCTCCATTTAATTATTTTTACCCTCAATATGAAGGCGCAAAGTATGTTATCCCTTTTTTCAACCCACTTGCTTTTGGTAGAGTAAGAGTAGGAACTGGTACAAATACAAATAATCATAAAATGCGATTGGTTATCGTTTATTCTAAAGTATAAACATTTTTTAAACAATATTCTAAAGCCTTTCATTAAAACTGAAAGGCTTTAGTTTTTTTGATACCCTGCCCTTATCTTTGCAATCTTAAAAAAAAATTAAATGCCATATTTATTTACATCCGAGTCCGTAAGTGAAGGACACCCAGACAAAGTAGCTGACCAAATTAGTGATGCGCTTATTGATAATTTTTTAGCTTTTGACCCAAGCAGTAAAGTAGCTTGCGAAACACTCGTAACTACAGGCCAAGTAGTGCTTGCAGGCGAAGTAAAAAGTAAAGCCTATTTAGATGTGCAAGAAATAGCTCGTGGCGTTATTCGCAAAATTGGTTATACCAAAAGCGAGTATATGTTTGAAGCTAACTCTTGTGGTATCTTAAGTGCTATACATGAGCAAAGTGGCGATATAAACCAGGGAGTTGATAGAAAGAAAAAAGAAGAGCAAGGTGCTGGCGACCAAGGTATGATGTTTGGTTATGCAACCAACGAAACAGAAACTTACATGCCTTTAGCTTTAGCGCTTTCGCATGATATTTTAAAAGAATTGGCCGAAGTACGCAGAGAAAATAAAGCAATAAAATATTTACGTCCCGATGCTAAGAGCCAAGTAACATTGGAGTATGATGATAACAATATACCAGTAAGAATTGAAGCCATTGTTGTATCTACACAGCACGATGATTTTGGAAAAGACGAAGTAATGTTGGCTAAAATTAAAAAAGACATTATCAATATTGTTATACCAAGGGTAAAAGCAAAGTATAAAAAATACGATCACCTTTTCAACAATAAAATAAAGTACCACATTAACCCTACTGGTAAGTTTGTAATTGGTGGTCCTCATGGCGATACTGGTCTTACAGGTCGTAAAATAATTGTGGATACTTACGGTGGTAAAGGTGCACACGGTGGTGGTGCATTTAGTGGTAAAGATCCAAGTAAGGTGGATAGAAGTGCGGCATATGCTACAAGGCATATAGCTAAAAACTTGGTAGCAGCAGGGCTTTGCAGCGAAGTATTGGTACAAGTAAGTTACGCCATTGGTGTAGCGCAACCTACCAGTATAAACGTAGTAACCTATGGTACTGCAAAAGTAAAATTAACCGATGGGCAAATTGCTGAGAAGATTATGAAAATGTCTTGCTTTGATATGCGCCCTTATTTTATTGAGCAACGTTTAAAATTGCGTAATCCAATATATAGCGAAACGGCTGCTTACGGGCACATGGGTCGTACACCAGAAACAGTAGAGAAAATATTTACTTCTCCATACGGTACATCAGTAAAGAAAAAAGTAGAATTGTTTACT
>JAYTLA010000116.1:0-27891 GCA_043729825.1 Ferruginibacter sp. | reverse complement strand
CAATCTTCGATTTACTTATAAAACGGATGGTAAAAAATGAACCAAAGCGTTTGTGATGAATGATTTAATATTGTTATCTAAACGCCTATACCTATTAATGAAATATCTTTTTGTACTTCCATCATCTGCAGTAACAATATAGCTAATGGGATTATTAAAATTTTGTGAAACACCGATTGCTGGAGCCAAACTATTTCCCGTATGTGCTATTGTCGGAATAATACTGCTTATGTTTATTGTGTTATTCAAAGTGATAGCAATTGTATCGTTCTGAATAATACCATTTATGTTTTCAGTTAGAAATAATGTATTATTGTTTACATTAAAACTAAAAGCTGTAATCCCAATTTCTGCATTTGTTGAAGCATCGTTTAATCCTTTTTTACAATTTGCTAGAAATAAAATTGAGCAAATGACAAAAAAAGGTTGAAATAAAGGATCTCTATTTGATTTAAACATTATTAGGTTTGAATTTGGTAAATAAATTGCTGTTACAGCTAAATGTAAATGTATTACAATCTAATGTATTAATACAAATCCTTGCTATTTCTATCAATAGTATTTCAAAATTAATATATGGCTGCGCTGGACCTATTCATCTTTAAATGCTTTACTATATTTTCTTTATCAGAGAATTTCCTTTCAGAAAGGCGAATATTGGTTGCAAAAAGAACGAAGCCAGCGAAAATTTCCTTTCATACTCCTGCAAACGGTTGCAATAAAATACTTCAAAATATTTATTTATCTTCCGGTCTTACCCATATTTTCAACCAATCAAAACCCTGCCCTCACATGAAACCTCATTACCCAATACTAGATGGCTTGCGTGGCACTGCTGCCATTTTGGTTGTTATCTTTCATTTGTTTGAAGCTTATTTTCCTGTAAATATTACGCACCCAATACACCACGGTTATTTGGCGGTCGATTTTTTCTTTTTGCTTTCTGGCTTTGTAGTTGGTTATGCATACGATGATCGTTGGCCAACGATGAGCATCAAACAATTTTTAAAAATACGATTCGTAAGGCTACATCCATTGGTTATTTTGGGTACAGCAATTGGCGCCATTGGTTTTTGGTTCGATCCTTACACAGTAGGCGTACCGCATACTAGTTTATTAAAAGTTATTGCTGTTATGCTTATTGGTTTTACCATGTTCCCTGCACCTGATGTGCGTGGCTGGAACGAAACTCATTCTCTCGATGGGCCATGTTGGTCTTTAATGCAAGAGTATATTGCCAATATTATTTATGCTGTATTTGGGCGAAAAATGAGCAAAGTCGTTTTATGGGTAATTGTTGTGCTAAGTGCTGTTGCTTTAATTGCCATGGCTGTAAACAAAGGAGATGTGGCCATTGGTTGGGAGTACAAACACTTTTTTTCTGCCACTACTCGTATGATGTTCCCATTTTTTGGTGGACTATTATTGTTTCGTGTGGGTAAGCTCATACATATACCCAACGCATATATTATCTGTTCGTTAATACTGATTGTACTTTTTTGCTTACCAATATTTAAATACAATGGCATGTACGAAGCGGCTTGCATTATCATTGCATTTCCCATTATTGTTGCTATGGGTGCAGGTGGGCAAATATCTGGTCGTTGGGCAAAACTGTGCAAATTATCTGGCGATATTTCTTACCCCCTGTACATTACACACTATCCAATTATTTATATTTTCACTGCTTGGGTTGCCGAAAAGAAACCTGCACCACAACAAATTATTCCTATTGCCTGCGGCTTGTTTGTGGTTATGATTGCATTGGCTTATGCATCATTAAAATTATACGATTTGCCAGTAAGGGAGTGGTTGAAGAAGAAGTTTTTGTAAAATATTATAGAGATGACATCTTTTTAAAAGATGTCATCTCTGGTTGTTGTGTAAAACTAAAACCATTTAGCTTTGCAACAAATGCAAACCGCCACACAAAACCTCTCCATACAAAAAAAGATAGCAGCACTATCCATTGTGCTGTTTATTATAAAAATGGCGGCATATATTTTAACGAATTCTGTTGCCATACTCACCGATGCATTGGAGAGTATCGTAAATATCGTTGCTGGTTTATTGGGCATTTACAGCCTTATCGTTTCGGCCCGCCCAAAAGATACCGACCATCCTTATGGGCATGGCAAAGTAGAATTTATTTCTTCGGCTGTAGAAGGTACTTTAATTTTTGTAGCTGGGTTATTAATCATTTATGGAGCCGCTAAAAATTTATTTGTACCGCACGAAGTGCATCAATTAGATTGGGGTATTGCGCTCATCGTAATAACAGCTATTGTAAATTATATTGCGGGGATGGTTTGCGAGCGCATTGGTACTAAAAATAATTCGCTACCATTAATTGCTAGTGGCAAGCATCTTAAAAGCGATACTTACACAACTGCTGGTATCATTGTAGGATTGATATTATTGTATTTTACCAAAGTTTATTGGATAGATAGTGCCGTAGCTATTTTATTTGCCTGCATCATTTCTTACACTGGTTATAAAATTATTCGTAGCTCTATAGCAGGTATTATGGACGAAGCCGATACCAATTTGCTACAAGAAATGATTGCCACACTCAACGAAAATAGGAAAGCCAATTGGGTAGATATTCATAACCTGCGAATAATAAAATACGGTGCACTATTGCATTTAGATGCACACCTTACTGTGCCATGGTATTTTAATGTAAACGAAGCCCACCATGAAATTGATGAATTGACCAATTTGCTTAGAAAAAAATACGGCGCTTCGTTAGAAATTTTTGTACACTCGGATGCCTGTATGGATTTTAGTTGCGCCATTTGTATAAAAACAGATTGTCAAGTGCGGAAACATGCACACCTAAAAAAAATAGAATGGTCTTTTGAAAATATTTCGGCAAACGAAAAACACCAAGCCACTACAAATGGATAATTTAGATGAACATTATTGGAGCAATAGATACCAAAACCAAACAGATACTTGGGATTTGAAAGCTGTATCCACACCACTAAAAGAATATATTGATCAATTAACAAATAAAAATATTTCTATTTTAATACCTGGATGTGGCAATGGGTACGAAGCAGAATATTTATTGCAACTTGGGTTTACCAATATTACATTAATAGATATTTCTCCAGTGCCAATAAAAAACATGCAAGAAAAATTTGTTAGTCATTTAAATAAAGAAATTAATATAATACTTGGCGATTTTTTTGCTTTACATCAAACTTTCGATTTAATAATAGAACAAACTTTTTTTTGCGCCATTGATCCATTATTAAGACAACAATATGCTAACAAAATGTACGAGCTATTAAAAGTAGGAGGGAAGCTTGTTGGCGTACTGTTTAATCGTGAATTTGAAGCAGGGCCGCCATTTAGTGGCAGTAAAGAAGAATACCAATTGTTGTTTGCTAAAAAATTCAACATAAAAACATTGGAAAAATGTTACAATTCGATAGAAAAAAGAAAGGATACGGAAGTGTTTATCATTTTAAAAAAATAAAATACAAAAGCCGAAGAACCTTACTTTTCTTCGGCTTTGCTTTTGCGTCAACTAGAGGGTAATAGGTATTATTTCTTTTAGAAAAAATTTATAAACTATCCTCGAGAAACTTTTTTTACATTCCAAAATCTGCCACGCCATATGCACCACCAAATTGAGCGCACCACACCAATGCATATCGATATTGCGTGATTGTTACATTTGTGGGAACATTCCAGCTTCGCATACCACTGGTTTGTCCAGCAGAGCTTAATGGAGCTATTTGCACAGCACCTGTAATGTTAGTAGGAGTATTGGTTAAATAAATTCTTAAATCTGGTGCATTAGCTACTGAGAAATTGCTGCTCGTTGCTAATTTTAAAATGCCATTTTCAATTTTCAACTTGGCCATACCCATACTATTTTGCCCCACAAAATTGCCTTGTCGTATCACCTGTACCATAGTAGGCATACTTTGTATTCCATTGGCTGTTGCTGTAATATTTGCAGAGCCATAAGCCATACCAGTAGCCATACCTGCAGCATTTACTTGTACACTTGTAGCTGCATCACTCATCCAATTAAAGCTAAGCCCATTTATTACTCCTCCTGCAAGATTTGTACCTACAGCCGATAAATTTACAGTGCCATTCAATAAAATTTCTTGCGTGGTAGATGGTGTAATAGTAACAGTGGACAATACATTATTATTTACAACAACAGTAATAGCCGCCATTGCAGATATGTTGTTGTAGGTAGCTTTTATATTTGCTTGCCCCACTGCTACTGCTGTAGTTAAACCTGTTTGGTTTATAGTGGCTACAGTTGGCTTATCCGAACTCCAAACAACGCTTGCTGGTGTTGCAGCCAATACGCCAAGGTTGTTATAATATTTTAAAGTAAACTGTGCTGTTTGCCCTGTTAATATACTGCTCGTGGTTGGTGTAATTTCTAAGCGCTCTGGCACGGTCACAGTAGGCGCTACTGGTACATCTTCTCCAGCTTTTTTGCATGAGGCAAATGTACTTACGAGTATAATGGCATATAATATTTTCTTTAGCATAATAATTATTTAAAAAAGTGATTTTAGAGAAAGTGATTTTATAGATTAGCAATAATTTCTTTTACAGAAGGTCTTTTGCTATAATCTGCATTAAAGAATACATATTTTATTTTTCCATCTTTACCTACAATGTATGTAGCAGGTACAGGTAGGTTAGCGCCATTTGCACCATTCGCTTTCTCAAAATCTATTCCATACCCTTTATACTTTTGTATTGTTTTTTCATCTACACCAAAATTTACTTTGTATGCTTTCATTATTGCCAAACCTTTATCTTCTACAATTGAGAAAGACGCTTTTGTTTTGCTTACTGTTTTTTTAATATTTTCAGCTGTTTCTGGGGTTATGGTTACTACTGTTGCAGTTTTAGCAGTAATGTAAGATAGAGAGTCATTAAGCTGGCTTAGTTGTTTATTGCAGTAAGGGCACCATTGCCCACGATAGAATATTAAAACTGCATCGCCATTTTTTAATAAATCCTTTAGAGAGATTTTTTTCCCATTTTGATCTATACCAACAATTGTTGGAGCTATGTCACCTACTTTTAAGCCTTCGGGTTTTGTGATGTCTGTTTGTGCATTAGCAATAACATTGATTGCCAGTAGTAGTGTAAACGAAAGTATCTTTTTCATGTATGCATTTTTTTTATATATACTTTAAAGTAAATAGCCATATGACTATTCAGAAAATATATACAAACAAAAAAGCAAGTTCGTTTTCTTACTTTACATGTAATTTTTGAAGCGCAGTAAATAATTCAATTTCTTTATCAGAAATGTTGGTAGGAAGTTTTACAAGATAGCTTACAAATAGGTCGCCAAATACATCTTCTTGTTTATATACAGGAAAGCCTTTTCCTTTTAATCGTATTTTGGTATTGTTTTGGGTTTCGGGTTTTACTTTTAGTTTTACTTTTCCGTGCAGCGTGTTTAAGGTTATTTCTCCACCAAGT
This sequence comes from Ferruginibacter sp., assembly GCA_043729825.1. Classification (GTDB taxonomy): domain Bacteria; phylum Bacteroidota; class Bacteroidia; order Chitinophagales; family Chitinophagaceae; genus Ferruginibacter. The sequence continues at coordinate 22,410 of JAYTLA010000116.1, read as the reverse complement.
ACAGCGGTGTATAAATCTATTTCTTGTGTTATTTGCAAATCGTTTCCAACACGTTTAAAAAAAGTATCGTTGTTTAATTTAAAAGTGAGGTATAAATCGCCCGCTGTACCACCATTTGGGCTTGCCTGCCCATATCCTTTAAGTTTTATTACTTGTCCGTCTTCTATGCCTGCTGGGATTGTTATTCTAATATTTTTACCATTTACGGTTATGGTTTGTTGGTGCGTTTTAAAAGTATCAGATAGATTTAATTGAAAATTTGCATTTAAATCTTGTCCCTTTTGTTTGCCAGTACTTCTTCTGCCACCACCACCAAACATAGAAGCGAAAAAATCGGAAAAACCACCATCGGTATCTCCGCCGCCAAACTGTTGGGAGTATTGTTGCCGTTGCCTTGCTTGCTGGTCAAAGGCATCGCTATGTTGCCAATCTTTGCCGTATTTATCGTACTTTTTTCGGTTCTCAGGGTCGCTCAATACCTCGTTAGCCTCATTTATTTGTTGAAATTTTTTCTTTGCAGTGGCATCATCAGGGTTAGCATCAGGATGATATTGTTTTGCCAATTTTCGGTATGCTTTTTTTATGTCGTCGGCAGTAGCGTTTTTTTGCAATCCTAGTACATTATAGTAATCAATAAATTCCATGGCATTAACAATATTTTATTTCCTTTTTTACTTCAAAAAATCTCCGTCAATTATTAATAACTTAACAGCCCCTTTTAATGCAATAGATTTATGAGAACTCATTTCGTCAGAAACGATATATGTCATCCCTTTTGTGAGAATAAAACTTTCACCATTTTCTAATTCACTCAAAAATTCTCCTTCTAAGCAATGTACAATATGCCCTTTTTTACACCAATGATCGGCAACATAATTTTCTGAATATTCTACTAACCTTACCCTTATTCCTTCATACAATTTTGTTTGCCAATAAGCGGTTCCAGTTTCTCCATGATTGGCTACTTTTTCTACATTTGACCATTCTATCGTTTCAAAAGTAATATTGCTCATATGAAAAATAATTTATGGCAACTCCACGTAAGTTTTTGCCTGAAAAAATATTCCTATAGAATCTTTCACACGCAATGTATCTGAAAGTGGTTTTTTGAAAGGCATTCTCAATTTATACGTTATAGAATCTTTGGTAGTTAGCACTAATTTATTGCCATAGTTTGTTAATATAGCATAGCGCTTTTGAGCAAGGGCTAGGTCCTTAAACTCTTTTATTACAATATAAAAACTATTGGTATCGCTTGTATTTACAGGACGTATAGCAGCAAGGCTGTCTATTATTTTCTTTGCTGCACTTGTATCTATTGTAGTAGTATTTGTATTAGCACTGTTGATAGCTGTGTCTTTTGCTTCAGTAGAAATTTCTGCATTTCCGCTACTTGTGTTCGTATTATTTTTATTCATGAAATAATAAGCAAGCAATACTATAGCACCTAAAACAATAAAACCTAATACCCCCAAAATGGCAATTTTATTTACACTGCTACTTTTTTCTTTTGGAGGAGTAGCAAAACTTACTTTTTCAATAATTTTTTCGGTTACAATTTTTGGAGCATCTTGTATCATTACATGCGATGTGCCAGCTTGTGTAAATGCATAGTCGCCTGCTTGCGTTTTGTGCAAAGTACCAAGCCCCTCCATTACTAAAGGTTTACCGATATTTAGAAACTGCTTATTTAAACTAATAAAAGATTCTAAATCGGAGGTAGCTAATGGTTTTATTTTTCTTGAATTGGCTACAATATAATTTATCAAACCTTCGTCAACCCCTGCCTTAGGATCATACTTAAACTCAATATAATTTTCTGGCATTATCGTATCTTTTTCACTGTCAACAGGTATATTAATATCAGACGATATGCTAAATGTACCTATTTCTTGTAACGTTACTTTTTTGTTGCTGTACAAATATTGTACAATCATTTGCTCCATTTTCATCTATAATAATTTTACCTTTAATAACTTTTTATGTAGCAAACCTACAAGTAAATAAGAATATAGCCAAGCAAACCATACATTTGAATTAATTTTGCAACATGTTAACAGCAGAAGAGGAAAAATTTATCCAATATTGGGAGCAAAATAAGGAGGCTCATAGTAGTTTTATTAGTAAACTATTGAGGGGTTTACCTATGGCATGTATGTTTGGCTTGCCTATTTTGTTGCTTATTGTTTGTGTGTATCTTTTTATACCAGACTGGTACACAAAAATTTCAAATACTTCTCCACAAACGTTTTTTGTGGTGGTTATTGCCGTTATTATTGCAATATTATTTTATGCAGTTGCAAGAATGCATTTTAAATGGGAAATGAACGATCAGCTTTATCAAGAACTAAAACAAGTACAAAAAAAAGCTGAAGCAGCGAATAAGCTATAAAAATACTCTTTAAACAAAACAAATATATATGATGAAAAAATGGTTCTTTTTATGTGCTATATCAGCACTCATTTTTAGCGCTTGCGACAAAAGCGGGAATTCTTCTACTGATTGTACACAGGCAGTGCCAACTGGTATTGCTACAGCTGCAGAAACAGCTTATTTACAAAATTATCTTGCTGCTAATGGCATTACAAATGCCACAGAAAAGAATGGCATGTATTATGTAATTGCCACACAGGGTACGGGTTTATCTCCAAATCAATGTTCGAATATTAGTATGGATTATGTGGGAAAAATTATGATGCCAACTTCTGATGGTACGCAATTTGATGCATCGCAACCAGGTCAACCATTTTCAAGTCAATTATACAATCTTATTGTAGGTTGGAAATTAATTTTGCCTTTGGTAAAATCTGGAGGCACTGTTACTTTGTATATTCCACCTTCAATGGGATATGGAGCAACAGGACAAGGCTCAATACCTGGTAATTCTTATTTGAAATTTCAAATTACCTTAAGAGCTGTTCAGTAATCTCATTACTTTAAACTAATTTTAGCCTTGGATTTATCTAAGGCTTTTTTTATAAAAAATATAATTGTGAACCACGAAGCAATTTCTGTTTTTGATATGTTTAAAATTGGCGTAGGGCCTAGCAGTAGTCATACACTTGGGCCTTGGCGTGCAGCACAAATTTTTACTCAATCGCTTCTGGATAAAGATTTATTAAACAAAGTTGTATCTATAGAAGTATTGCTTTATGGCTCTTTAGCAAAAACAGGTGTAGGACATGGGACTGATATTGCTGTTCAACTCGGCCTTAGCGGGTATGATCCTGTAACTTTTGAGGTAAATAGTATTGTTGCTAAAATTGAGGATATAAAGGTGATGAATAAAATATTGCTTGCTGGTAAACATGAAATAGATTTTGTACCCAATGATGATATTGAATTTCTATACACCGAAACATTAGCCTTTCATCCAAATGCTCTTACTTTTTTAGTAAAATTTAATGGTGGCCATACTTTGGCAGAAACGTATTATTCAATTGGCGGTGGGTTTGTGCAACAAGAAACTAGCAACTATCAAATTACGCAAACAAGAAATGTAACACTTCCTTTTCCTATAAATACTGCCGATGAATTATTGCATTGGTGCAGAAAAACAGGGTTGTCTATTCATGAAATTGTAATGGAAAACGAGTTGACTTGGCGAACAGAAGAAGAAACTAAAAATGGGATTCTAAATATTTGGCGAGTGATGAAAGAATGTATTTACAAAGGCTGCCATACACAAGGTTATTTGCCTGGCGGACTCAATGTAAAGCGAAGGGCTTTTGATGTAAATAAAAAATTGCTTCAAGAAAAAACATATAAGGGTTACAACGATTGGCTTACTCAAATATCGGCAGGAGGAAATCGTTTTAATTATATTTTGGATTGGGTAAGTTGTTTTGCATTATCTGTAAACGAAGAAAACGCATCATTCGGGAGGGTAGTAACAGCGCCTACAAACGGGGCTGCTGGCGTTATTCCCGCTGTGCTCTTATATTTCATAGCTTTTTGCGATGGTAATGATGATGATAAAATTATTAATTTTTTGCTCACTGCTTCGGAAATTGGAAGCATATTTAAAAAAGGCGCAACCATATCTGCTGCTATGGGTGGTTGCCAAGCAGAAATAGGTGTGAGCAGCGCTATGGCCGCAGCGGCACTTACCGAAAGCCTTGGTGGTACACAACGGCAAGTATTAATGGCTGCAGAAATTGCCATGGAGCATCACCTCGGCATGACCTGCGACCCAATAGGCGGGCTTGTACAGATACCATGTATAGAACGTAATACTATGGGCGCAATAAAAGCCATAACGGCTTGCCAGCTTGCATTACAAAGCACCCCCGATTTTGCAAAAGTTAGTTTAGATGGTGTAATAAAAACCATGTGGGATACAGCACTCGATATGAATAGCAAGTATAAAGAAACAGCCGATGGAGGATTGGCAGTAAATATTCCTATAAGTTTGAGTGAGTGCTAGTAGGAACTCGCCTTTGGCGAGTTCAGAATTCGCCAAAGGCGAATTCCTACAAAAAATATTTTTTGTCCAAACAAAGAAGCAGCTATGTTCATCATTGTTGTGTCACTCACTTCATCGGCATACCATTATTCATCTTTTATTATGCAATAGATTATGCATAGAATAAAAAAAAGTTACCTCACAACCCGTAATTCCTTTTCACCTCCCTATCATTTTCTCTACTCTTTATAGTTTCTCTTTTATCGTAATTCTTTTTCCCTTTGCCAAGGCCAATATCCATTTTGGCAAAACCTTTTTCGTTGATAAAAATTTTTAAAGGAATAATACTGTATCCTTTTTCTTTAATTTTTGCTTCTAGCTTCTTCAGTTCTTTTTTATTGAGTAGGAGCTTTCGCTCTTGTAATGGCTCGTGGTTGGCATAAGTACCAAAAGCATATTCAGATATATGAAGGCTTTTTACATAGAGCTCGCCTCTATCAAAAATGCAATAGCTATCATTAAAACTAGCTTTGCCGCTGCGCAATGATTTTATTTCGGTGCCCTGCAATACAAGCCCTGCGGTGTATGTAGCCTCAAAAAAATATTCGTAATATGCTTTTTTATTGTTTATTTCCACAATCCTCTTTTGCCAAAGATAAAAAACAAAATGCTAACATTAGTTTTCCTTTTGTATGAGCACTAAACAAAAAAAATGCTCCAATAACTGGAGCAAAACCTTAAACTTCTTAAACCTCTTAAACCTTTTTTAACTTCTTAAACCTCTTAAACCTTTTTACGCTCTCCCCATATTTCTCAAATGTAATGTATGCGATAAAAGTGCATGCCTCATTTTACGGTATTCAATATATTTTACATTAAATTCCTCACAAGTAGATTTAATTATTTTGCTGATAGCAGGATAATGTATATGAGAAATTTTTGGAAACAAATGATGTTCTATTTGAAAATTAAGCCCACCTACCAACCAAGAAATTAATTTATTTTTTGTAGCAAAATTGGCAGTTGTTTCTATTTGATGTATTGCCCATTCGTTTTCTATATCATTGGTAGCTTCAAGTGGTACAGGAAAAGCTGTTTCTTCTACTGTATGTGCCAATTGAAAAACTACGCTTAATACAAAACCTGCAAACATGGCAAGTACAAGAAAACCTACCATCCATTTTAAGAAACCAAATTTTATAATGGGGAAAACAATCATTAACCCATAATAAAAAACTTTGGCAGCCCAAAATGCAAAGTGATCGAACTTGCTGAATTTTTTAATAGGAACAGTTCCTACTTTTTTTCTAAAATATTTTGTATAATCTGTAGCAAATACCCAAATTACTAAAAGTAGCGTATACAAAAACCAAACATAAATATGTTGAAAACGATGTACCTTATATTTCTTTTGTGTTGCACACATGCGTAGCAAAGGTTTTATTTCAATATCATCATCTATACCATCAATATTGGTATAAGTATGATGAATAATGTTGTGTTTGTTGTTCCACATCAACATGCTTGCACCTAAACCGTTTACCGAAAATGCAGCAATTTTATTCCAAAAAGGGCTTTCACTAAAGCTGCCGTGCCCACCATCATGCATTACATTAAAACCAATGGCAGCCGTTATTCCACCCATCACAAAACATTCGAGGATAGCAATCCAATTGGTAGGCGTGAAAAACATGAGATGCACATATAATGCTACATAAAGCGACCATAATAACACGGCTTTAAAATACAACGAAAAATTACCAGTGCTTTTTTTATTGTTTTCTACGAAATAATTATTCACACGTTGTTTTAGCTCTTTGTGAAAATTGGTTCCGGTAATATTTTTAAATTTGGGGGTAATAGCCATTGGATATTTTTTATTTTACTTTATTCTCAAGAAACAAAGTGTTAAGTATTTTCTTTTATTAATGCATCAATATTTTTAATGCCAATCATTTTTTTTGTAATAAATCCTTCTCCATATTTTACACCAATCATCTTTCCAAACATTACAGCCCTAGCAACTACACCATCTAAAAACTCTGGTGTAGAAATATACGTTTGGTTTGCATCATCAGATAGCGGATCGTAAAACTGCGTTTTGTAAGCCTTTACCGATTCTATTTTTTTGTCTAGCGAAGCTGAAATATCAAATACAACATCTGGCTTTAAATATCGGTCTTGTACATAATGAAACACATATTTTGGTCGCCAAGGTTTTTGTGCTTCACCACCATCTATCGTTTCTATTTTCATTAAACCACTTAAAAATGCTGCATCAGATACCAAGGCTGCACTTTTGCCATGGTCTGGATGCCTATCTTCTGGGGCATTACAAAAAATAATTTCTGGTTGATATTTTCGTAGTACCATTATTATTTGTCGTTGGTGCACTTCGTTGTTTTCAAAAAAGCCATCTGCCATTTTCAAATTCTCTCTAATATCAACATCAAGAATTTTTGCTGCTGCTGCTGCTTCTTTTTTTCTAGTTTCTTTTGTTCCTCTTGTACCTAGCTCACCTTGTGTAAGATCTATAATACCAATCTTTTTCCCATTTGCTTTTTCTACAATTAATACGCCAGCACAACCGAGTTCTACATCATCGGGGTGTACACCAAAGGCCAGTATATCTAACTTCATAAGCTTATCCAAAATAAATAGTAGTGTAATTTACGTCAAATCGCTTTGAAGCGCTCACAAAATACTCACAAAGCAACCAATAATGTGTATAAATGTTTTTGTTTAAGATGCTTTTGCGTGAGGTGCAGTGTTGTAACCGTACATCCGTTGTACTTCTTTTACAATTTTTTCGATGGTAGCATCGTTAGTATCAGCGTCATAACTTTGCTTTAGGTTGCTATCAAAAAAGAATGCTACAGTTTGGTAAAACCTTGCGGTAAATCCGCCTTTCATTTCTTTAATAATTTCGTAGCAGTTGCTTCCAGTTTCTCTGTTTATTAATTTCATCAACACTTTGCCTTGGTACACCGATAAATTGGTAAGAGGCGTGGTAAATTCTTTCTTGAGTTCTTTTTCTCTAGATTTTATATACGTTTTTCTTTTGTCTTTATCTGTTATGCCTACTAGGTTTGCGTTAATATCGTTCATTACAGCACCAGCTCTTAATGCATAAGGGTAAGTTACATACACTGCATTGCGCAAGCGATTGTATTTTGCATTGGCTTCTCTTTGTGCAGCTGTAAGTTTACTGTATACATAAACGTAATCAAGATTTTTTAACGGAAGTGTATCACCTTCGTAAACAATAGCAAGTGTTTGTATGGTATCGTTTATGCCTACAGTTTGTGCATACAATTGCTGCACACCAAAAAGCATGAGTAAAATTAAACCGAGTTTATTAAATCTTTTGTGGATAGTTGCAGCCATCAAAATTTATTATCAAAAGTAAAGTTCATATATTAATACCAAAAAATACATAAAGTAATCTTAAAATTTTTGAACAATTGTCAATTTGCAACTTTGAACCTTCAACCTTGAACTTTCAACTCTTTAGGAGCTCCTTCAACCCTTCAAACAATTTTCAACAACCTTCAACTTTAAACTTTCTACAAACTTTATCCTCCTGCCACTAAAAACATATAAAAAACAAACACAGTAGCAGCTATTAATATTGCAGCAGATTGTAGTTTTGAAAAGTTTCCTCTTTGCAACATGCTCAGTAAAAGCCCAATAGCCATAATAACTAAACCTAGCCATACCAAATTTATGAGTGGAAAAACGTACGCTTTTACCGTAATATATTCTATAAACTTATCAGATTCTTTAATACCTAATCGTATTTGCTTTTTATCTGTAACACCAATAAATCGCATATACAAATTTTGTGGGTAAATGGTATCGTCCACATTTATAACCCCAAGTTCATCTACCACAATCATCGGATTAGCTTTGTAATGCATGCTGTCTTTTGCGGTAATGGTAAGCTCTGCCATTAATCCTACTTGCTTATCTGCAAATTTCATTTTGGCATTTGTAGGGTTTTTTTCCACTGCATTGAGTACCATAAAGCCATTGCTGTAAAAGGTCGTATCGCCAATACCTAAAATTACTTCTCTAAATGCTGTAGTATCTTCTGGTAAATCTACTTTGTTGATAGCGTACGAGACATACGTAAATACATCTTTTAGTAAATAAGATTTTGTATCAGGATTACTACTCATGTTGTTATCCTTCATCATGTACACATCTGGCTGCAAAACAAAACGTTCTTTATTTTTTTCAGAAGTATTGTCTTTTTTCTCGAAGGCAATATTGTAAAATTTTCTACCTTTTTCGTTGCCTAATGAATCGTTAATAAACGTAGCACGGTAGTCACCTAAAGTTGCTGGAACTTGTCTTAACAGCGTAAGATTTTCATTAGGATTATCTTGTTGCTTTGTCATAGGGTCTTTGCCACTTGTTGGTTGTACAATACCATTGGCAGCACTATTGCTTATAACTTGTTTGTTGGCAGATGAAATTAACATACCCACAATCATCAACATAAAACCAGCATGCGCCACAGGACTACCTGCTTTTAAAAACTGCCCCTTTTGTACTTTAAAAATATAAAATGCATTAGCCACGCAAGAATAAATAGTAGCAAATGCAGCCACATAAATAGCACCTAAAAAACCATTGCCATGTTTATAAAACGTAAATGGATAAAATGCTACAAGTAGGGCCATTATTACAACAGAAACAATACTTGGTATGGCAATATGCTTCCACAAATATTTTGCTTCGGTATTTTTATATTTTAAATATTGTGCAAATGCTGTAAGTAAGCCGATTATGATAGCTACCAACACAATCACTTTATTGTAGCCAAATTCTACATCTTCTGGTGGAGCAATTTTTGTAAGAAAAATTTTATTAATTACTGGCACCGATGTTTTTGCAGTAATAAAAAGTGCGGTTAGAAAAAATACTAGCGAGCCAATAAACATCCAAAACTCTCGTGAGTTGGTATTTTCTTCTTTGTGAATCGTTGGTATTTTTTTATAATTTTTTATGAATAGGAAAAGTGATGGAATGGTAAATGCACTCATGTAAAGAAAGATGAGCATGTTCATATATTTAAATCCAAACGTATGACCAAATAAAGTAAACGACATTCCATCGCCAGTTTCTGTAAAAGCATGTACAGATGTATCGCCCAATATGCCAGTGCGAGTAAGAAAAGTAGAGTAGAGGATAAATACAAATGTGAGTATAGCAAATAAATAACTTGCCCTAAGCGAATGCCCAGTGGCTTTATAAATTACCATTGTATGTAAACCTGCAATGAGTAAAAGCCATGGCACAAGCGATGCATTTTCTACAGGATCCCAAGCCCAATAGCCACCAAAGTTTAATGATTCATACGCCCACTTTCCACCCATCATAATGCCTACGCCTAGTATACATGCACACAGGAGCGCCCATGGTAGTGCAGGTTTCACCCAATCGCCAAAGCGTTTTGTTTGTATACCAGCATACGCATACGCAAAAGGAATAATGGTGGATGCAAAACCTAAAAATAAAATAGGCGGATGAATAACCATCCAATAATTTCTAAGCAATACATTTAAACCCACACCATCTTTTATAAAACTTAAATAATTTGCTCGGCTAAAAATGGGTGCTGCTATTTCGTTTCGGGTAAGGGTAAATGGGCTATTGCCAATTTTTACATTGCCAAAATAAATACCCAATATCATTAATCCTAAAAAGCATTGTGCAAAACTAATTACGGTCATTACTGGTGCTTCCCATTCTTTACTTTTTCGCATCATCACTATTCCAAGTATGCCGTGCCATATGGTCCATAGTAAAAAACTACCTTCTTGTCCTTCCCAAATGCAAGCTAGCAAATATTTATACTCTAGTTCTAGCGATGCATGTTTGTAAGCATACATGTATTCAAAATAATGGTGAGCACAAATGTACATGATGGTTGCAAATACAATAAACACACTTGTAACTTGTGTAAGGAATGCAACACGAGCGGTTTTTAACCAATTATTTTTTTCTATTAAGTTGGTGCTGTACGATGCTTTAAAAAAAGAAATGGTAGCAATGAGTGCTGCAACAAAAGAAAGTATTACAAAGAATTGTCCGAGTTGTCCTGGAAGTAAATGTTCGCCTTCAAATTTTATCATTGCAAAATGGTATAGTCAAATGGAATAGAGTAGATTAAAAAAAGTATTCTCAAAAATTATTATTTTAAAGGACTCAATTTGTTTTTATTTAAATAAGCTTTGAACTGTTCAAAACTCATTTTTTCTGTTTCTTTACCAATTTTTTCTTTAATTTCTCTGAACACTTTCACAGTGTCAAATGTTTTTTCTTTTTTAATTATTGTCTTCATTATATACAATTTCTTTTGGTGAACGAATATCTAACGTTGAATATCCTTCTCTTAAATTTATTGAATTATATCCACGAATTCTAAAAACGTTTACAATATGTTTAAAATTCCAACTTACTAGAATATCAACTTTCTTAATGGTTGCAGTTGCAATATGCCTTCAATCTTCTATACTTGTTTGACCAACTACCTTTTCTAAAATATATTTATCTGCAAGTAGATAAGCCTCTTCATTTACTTCTACAAACTCGGTATTTTCTTTAGGCAGATTCATAAAGAAGTTTCTAACATTTTCAGGAGCATTTTTTAATTCTGTTTCCGATAAGTCAGAAAAAACACATATTATTTGCCCGAGTTTTACTTTTTCAAAGAGTAAAGTTGAAATTTCTTCAAACTCTTCATCAAAAACTCCGCCGAATACAGAAGTATCAAAATATAACCTTGGTATCATTTACATGTTTTAAAAATCTTCCTATAAATATAAATAAATTATATCAATTTTTTTGCGAATGGTGATCCTCCACTAGTTCTTTGTAGTGGTATTTTCTTCTACTTGCTTTTTCATTTGCTCTTTATCATCTTTATACTTGCTAGGGCATTTCAATAAAATATCGCTACATTCAAAATGATCTGCCTGCATTTTCCCTTTCATTACCAAACGCTCGCTTCTTTCCAAATCTGTAGGTTTGCTATTGCGAAAAACAACTTTTGTTTGCCCACCAAGGCTATCTACGGCATAGAAACTTAGGTAGTTTGGATTTTTTATTGCATCGTATTCTACAGGTTGTGTTTTATCCATTTTAGCAATAATATGCACAAATTTACCCTGCTTTTTTTGAGCAGAACCTATTGTATCATACGTAGAAAAATCTGCTGAGTAGGAGAGTAAACCAACAATTAATGCTGCAATACCAATAAGTATTACAATGTGTGTTCTTTTCATATATAAAGTTAAAGTGCAAAGTTAACTCAAATAGGGTTGAACTGTGAATAATAAAGGCTAAAATTTGGCGTTTATTAATATGTAGAATTTCAATTGCATCATCATTTGCTTCTAATGTAAAATATAAGTTATTGTGTAAAATCTAGTGATTGTTATATACAACTGTTCTTATATTTGCGCAAATTTAATTACGGCCATCATGACAGACTTGTCAACATTTAACCCCAATGATCTTGGAAACCCCAACCTTAATATTTTTGGACTACCATTTACAGAAGACGATGCTAGGCTTGTAATTCTGCCTGTGCCATGGGAAGTTACCGTAAGCTACAATGCAGGTACAGCAAGGGCTGCGGATCATATATTTATAGCAAGTTTGCAGGTGGACTTGTTTGACCCCGAAATGAAAGATGTTTGGAAACAAGGGTTTTACATGCGCCCTACTGATAAAAAAGTGCTTACAAAAAGTGATTTTTTACGAAAAGAAGCAGAACTATATATTAGTTATATAGCACAAGGTGAGGCTGTAAGCGATAATAAATTTATGTGCAAAACCCTAAAAGATATTAATGAAGGAAGTTTATTTTTGAACAATTGGGTATATGAGCAAACCAAAGATTTATTAGAAAAAGGGAAATTGGTAGCCATTTTGGGAGGCGATCATAGTACGCCACTTGGTTATTTTAAAGCCATTGCAGAACAATATGCTGATTTTGGGATTTTACAAATAGATGCACACATGGATTTAAGAAAAGCCTACGAAGGGTTTAATTATTCTCATGCGTCTATTATGTACAATGCATTAGAAGAAATACCTCAAATAAAAAAATTGGTACAAGTAGGCATTAGAGATTTTTGTGATGAAGAATTTGACTACATGAGCAATAGTGATGGGAGAGTTATTTCTTATTTTGATAAAGACATTAAAGAAAAATTATACGAAGGAGGAAATTGGAAAAATATTGTAGATGACATCGTAAACCAATTGCCACAACATGTTTTTATTAGTTTTGATGTAGATGGACTAAACCCAAAATTGTGCCCGCATACGGGAACACCTGTGCATGGCGGTTTTGAAGTGCAAGAAATTTATTATCTATTTAAAAAAGTAATGCAAAGTGGTAGAAAAATAATTGGTTTTGATCTTAACGAAATAGGCGTTAGTAGAGATGAATGGGATGAAAATGTGGGTGCAAGAATTTTATACAAACTCTGCAATATTTTAACTGCTAGCAATGCCCCAAGTGAATAAGTTTGTTATAGAAATACCCAATGATCGTATGAAGACTTACAAAATAGTAACCTTCATTATTCTTACGCTAAATTTTATTGGTTTTGGCTATGTTATTTTACAAACAAATGGCACTGCAACGCTAATAGCCATTTTGGGATTGGTTTTAAACGCCGTACCATGGATATATTATTTGCTCAAAAAAAAACATATTACATCTCCCGTTATAGATATTGCCATACTTGGCAGTGCATTTTTATGGATGTTTTTTGGCAATTTTTGGATGGGATTAATGCTGCTCTTTTTTGGTTTTGTTGGTTTCTTTGCCAATAAAAAACCGGTTATAAAATTTTCTGATGATGGTATTGAGTACCCATCGTTTCCTATAAAAAAATATGCATGGGCAGATGTGGTACAAGTGCTTTGGAAAGATGATATACTTACCATAGATTTAAAAGACAATAAACTGCTACAATTTAATATTGATAAGGCTTTTGCGGAAGGGTTTGATGTGGAGAGGTTTAATGGGTTTTGTATGCGCAAGACATATTAGTTGAAGCTTAAAACTTTTTTAGAAAAGTTTCAAGCCCAAATGACCTCCTGTAGTAAAAACTATGCATCGTACAAATACACCTATGCAACACCAAAATATTAGTTTGCTGATGTTGGCATTTAAACCTACACCCAAAGCAATACATACAGGAGCACCCACAAAAAAAGTACCTATGGCTCCCAAACCAATTACACCATATTTATTCCAAATCCTATAAGGTAGTGTATCCTTTTTTTCTTTTGGTTCGCTTGGCTTTTTAAATTTAGCAAAGAACGCCCTTATTTTGTCCCCAAGAAATGCAGCTATAAACACCCCTGCAATACCACCTGTTAAACTTGCAAAAAATATTATCCAAGGGGAAAGTTTAAATGCAAAGCCTGCAGGTATGGCCGCATAAATCTCGAAAGTGGCAAGGCCTGCAACAGTTAAAACTTTAAGTATTATTGACATTGTTTATGAATGCTATTTTTATTGTGTGAAAGCACTTAGAAAGGTTTTTAAAATTAAGGTATTGTATTCAATTTCTCTGTAAAATAATGTTAACATACAAAGAAGTATAATTATCAAAATATTAAATAGGGTTTCATTGTGCTTTGTAAAATAAAATGTATGTAATTATTTTTTTAGTATAACATCATCTATTGCATCTAAAAAGCCAATTTGATAGATGAAGATGAAATGTGCGACGCCCCCTACGCAAGCATAGGGGCAAGCACCGAAGATGAATATAGCTGCTTCTTTGCTCGGACAAAAAATAAAATACTACACAATCAACAATAAAACAATGTATCCATTTAACCATTTACAAGTATTTTTGCAACATGAGCACTACACTTACACAAGCGCCTTTTTTAATGTATTCCGATGGTAAAGGTGGCATTTATGAAGACGATACTTTATACACTGCAGGCCGAAGTGGTTGGGATGCACTGCCAATACCTACAGATGAGTGGATTTTATTACCTGAAGGTGGGCAATTATACGAACTGCCAGGTAGGAGAGGCATAGGCATTGATGTACAAACAGGGGAGATGCGTATTTGTGAAAAAGGTTGGGCAGTGGCGGCGTTTATTCCGCCTGCACACACAGGCTTGTACATATCGGCATACGAGACAATGCCCGATGCGCCTACGTTGCCACTGTTTTGTTATACGGCTGCGGGCTGGCAAGATGAAAAAATATATGTGCCAGCTGTACGAATTGAGAAAGATATACGCCAAGAAAGTGAAGGCTATCATGAAGATGAAATTGAAGTGGGTACAGAGCATTTATTAAAAGCGTATCCCAACAACAGATTGATAAAACATTTGATGGAAAATTGTTGCATGACTTATACATGCCCTGCAGCAAGAAACCTAGCACTCGGAAGGTGGGAATGTCCTGTGCCAATTTCGCCGGCGTGCAATGCCAATTGTATTGGTTGTATTTCTTTTCAACCTAGTGATGAAACGATTGTGAGTACGCAAGATAGATTGACGTTTAAACCAACTGCCGAAGAAATTGTAGAGTTTACGGTGCCACATTTAGAAACAGCGCCATTTCCGATTATTAGTTATGGACAAGGTTGTGAAGGTGAACCATTGCTTATGTGGGAAACGATATGTGAATCTATTATTGAAATAAGAAAGCATACACAAAAGGGAAGTATAAATATTAATACCAATGGCAGTATGCCAAAAGCGGTGAAAGCCTTATGTGAAGCGGGTCTTACGAGCATACGTGTAAGCACAAACTCTGCAAGAGAAGAAGTGTATACGCCATATTATCGACCAAATAATTATGTGTTTGCAGATATAATTGAAAGCTTAAAAGTAGCTACTAGTATGGGCGCTTGGACAAGTATAAATTATTTTGTTTTTCCTGGTATGACGGATAGCATTGCAGAATACGAAGCACTACGAAAACTCATAAAAGAAACTGGCTTAAAAATGATACAGTGGCGCAATTTTAATATTGACCCTGATTGGTATCTTGGTAAAATTGGTATTACAGATACTGGCGAATGCATGGGTATGAAACAAATGCTTGAACTCATTCGTGAAGAATTTCCTGATTTAAAATTTGGTTATTTTAATCCATCTATGGAGAGGATTAAGGGAGATTTTGAGATGGATTATGCGCATTAGTTCCCCTCCAACCGAGGGGTGGATGCCGAAGGCAGACGGGGTGGGTGATTGGTGCACGACGAAGGCGAGCAGCTTGTCAACACCCTACCTCACCCCATAATTTTCCACAATAAAATTCTCTAAATCCTCAATAACCAAATGCATGTTTCGCATAATATTATAAACAGAAATTCTATACATTTTCAATCCAAGAGAAACTAAAAATCTTTCCCTTTCTGCATCATAAGCTTCTTTACCAATATGGCTTGAGCCATCTATTTCAATAATAAGCCTCAGTTTTTTTACATAAAAATCTACGATGTAGTTTCCAATTACTTTTTGCCTATCAAAATCTATTGTATGAAACCCACCTTTGGTTACTTGTATCCAAAAAAGCACTTCGGATAAATTTCTTGCTTGTCTGAGTGTCTTTGCTCTTGTTTTTAAATTGGGATTTGCTGGAAGAATTAAATTGGGGTATAATTTTATTTCTATATTGTCAATGAATATGGGTTTTTCATTTTGCATAAAATTGGTTCTGGTAATAGGAAAGAAGTAATTTTTTTGAAGTTATAAATGTAAGTGTTTAAGTAGTTTTTCTTTGTGTGGAATCTAAATTTATTTTTCTTGTGTTGTAATATCTTCATCACTGCTGCCTTCGGCAGCTGTGATGAAGAATCCCACCCCGTCTGCCTGCGGCAGCCACCCCTCCAAGGAGGGGAATTAGGCGCAGTAAGAATTATACACACATTTCACATCTCGAGATTAATGGCTTTAACTAAAAAAGCCCTCCCAAAAATGAGAAAGCTTTTACTGTAATATTATTTAATTTTTACAACTGCTTAAACTCCTTAAACAAATCAACCTTATTATTTTCTACCAAAGCTTGATATGTTTTCCATTTACCACTAAAGAAAGTATTTATTTTAACAATGGCTTCAGCAATTTTGCCTTCTGCTTTTTTTACCAATAATTCATCGCTATTGGTTGGCTTTGCATTCTTACCATTTATATTATCCAAAGCTTCTTCAAATGCAGTAAGTACGGTTTCCTGCGGTATTTGACCATAACCTTGTCTTTCAATTTTTTTGCCTTTTACAAAATCGGTTATTGTTTTTATTTCCTCTTGCATTTTTTTGCATTGCTTACGTATGCTATCAGCCATGGGGGTTTCTATATCTTTTAATTGTGCCTCATATTTTTTTGTAATGTCTTCGGCATCCGTTAGCTGGTC
This sequence comes from Ferruginibacter sp., assembly GCA_043729825.1. Classification (GTDB taxonomy): domain Bacteria; phylum Bacteroidota; class Bacteroidia; order Chitinophagales; family Chitinophagaceae; genus Ferruginibacter. The sequence continues at coordinate 5,586 of JAYTLA010000116.1, read as the reverse complement.
CATACCTAGCGTAAGTTTATCTCCTGTTTTTTTGAGTTGTGTACTTAATATTTTTTGCGCCAATAAAATATCGCTGTTATCTGGTTTTCGTGGATCTGCTTTTATGGTTATAAAACTTGAATCGGCTTCTTTATTAAAATGGATTACAATTTTGTATTTACCAGGCAATACATCATCTCCTCTTGGTTCATCTTCATTCGGTTTTGGTTTCATGGAGCCAGGTCTTCTAAAACCCTTTTCATCCATACGCCATACTTTTTTATTAAAACCAGTATCTGCAGCCCAATTAAGTGTGCGAATTAATTCGTTTTGCATATTGTAAATTTTTACAATGGCGGTATCTAATTTTATTTGTTTCAGCTTCGTAGTATCTGTTATTTTTTTTGATGTAGTATCTTTTGCTTTTACATTAGCATAAAAATTTATAACTGCACCTCTTGGTTTGTTATCTGCATTCCATACGCCCCAAGTGCTCCACTCATAACCAGGTTGGTTCTTGTACGTTACTTTATATGCATCGTTGTTTTCAAATGCAACAATATTTTTATTGAGCATTCCTTTTTGCGCAGCTAGTTTTCTTAGTGGGCGAATATCATCTAACACATACATAGCTCTACCAAAAGTAGCAATACACAAATCTGCTTCACGCTCTTGTATGGCTAGGTCGTACGTGCTTACGCTTGGGTAGCCATTTTTAAATTGTTGAAATGTAGTTGCGCCATCAAAACTAATCCACAAGCCTTGCTCTGTGCCTACAAAAATTAAATTGGGTTGTACAGGGTCTTGCAGTAAACACAAAGCATAACCTTTTGTATTTTTATTTTGCAAAATATTTACCCAAGTATTGCCATAGTCTGTTGTTTTAAAAATCATAGCTGCAAAATTCCCTCTACGATAATCATTGGCTACAACATAAGCCTCGCCTGCATTATACCTGCTTGCTCGTACTTGCGGTAGCCAACAGCCTTTTGCTAAGCCAGTTATTTTGCTCGTAAGGTTATTCCAAGTTTTTCCGCCATCTTTAGTCAATTGTACTTGCCCATCGTCTGTTGTTACCCATAAAATATCCTTGTTTAATTTGCTGGGCTCTATGGCCAAAATCGTACAATGATTTTCTGCTCCGGTAATATCAATGCTGATACCACCATTTTTTTGTTGGTCAATTTTTGCGCTATCATTTGTGGTAAGATCTGGGCTAATGGTTGTCCAGCTTGCACCTTTGTCTGTACTTTTATGTACAAATTGGCTACCATAATAAATTGTTTTTTTATCAAATGCATCTTGCGCTATGGCTGCATTCCAGTTAAAGCGAATCCTATCTTTATTCACCGTATTCACGACACTCGATGGACGAATATCCCAACTTTCACCAGTAGCAATATTATACCTACCTACATGCCCACCTTGGCTCATAGCATAAACCCAAGTGGCATCTTCGGAGTCGGGCATTACATCAAAACCATCGCCGCCCCAAAGGCTTTCCCAATAATAGTTTTTCAATCCACTATCTGTCCATGTGTATGCGGGGCCACGCCAGCTACCGTTGTCTTGCATACCTCCCATTACATTATATGGCAATTCATTGTCCACATTTACATGGTAAAATTGCCCCACAGGAATTTTTTCATCAAACATCCAAGTCTTTCCTTTATCTCTTGTAATGCCGATACCGCCATCGTTTCCGTCAATAATAAAATTGGGATCAAGTGGGTTTATCCAAAATGCATGATGGTCTGGATGAATACCATTGTAAGGAATTACCGTTTTAAATGTTTTACCTGCATCTTCACTCATACTCACCATTTGATTTATTAGCCACAAACGATTTTCATTTTTTGGGTCTGCAATTACATCTTGAAAATAAAAACTTCTGTTAGCAGTATATGCAGGATCTTCATTTACTTTTTCCCATCTAGCGCCGCCATCATCACTTTTATATAAAGCACTTTTTGTACTTTCTATCAATGCATACATTCTGTTAGGCATATCATGGCAAATAGTAATGCCTATTCTTCCATAATTACCAGTTGGTAATCCACCTTCTCCATTTAATTTTTTCCAATTTTTTCCAGCATCGTAGGTAACATACAAACCACTTCCTTTACCACCACTATTCAAACTCCAAGGTGTGCGACTGTGCTGCCACATTGCTGCAAATATTTTGTTAGGATTTTTTGGATCCATAATCATATCTCCTACGCCACTCGTATCGTTTGTATATAAAACTTTGTTCCATGTTTCGCCGCCATCTATTGTTTTAAAAACACCACGTTCGCTATGTATGCCATACGGATTGCCAATAGCACCCGCATAAACTACATTCGGATTTGTGGGGTCAATAATTACACGGTGTATATTTCTTGTTTTTTCCAAGCCAATGCATTTCCACGTTTTGCCGGCATCTATACTTTTGTAAATACCTTCACCAATACTTACAGAGTTACGTGGATTACCCTCGCCAGTGCCGGCCCACACTATGCTTGGGTTACTTTGGCAAATAGCGATGCTGCCAATATTTTGCAATGGTTGTTCATCAAAAACGGGGGTCCAATTATTGCCAGCGTTTTCAGTTTTCCATACACCACCACTTGCGGCGCCTAAATAAATCGTGTTTGGGTCGCTATGCAATGCATCAATTGTTGTTATACGTCCACTCATGCCGCTCGGGCCAATGGCACGGGGTTTCATGGTTTTAAATTGTTTGGAAAGATCAACCGTTTGAGCTTGCAAACAAATAGAGTAGGAGAGTGTAAGTAACGTAAAAACTAATTTCATAAAATTATTTTGTAATTAAAATTAATCCCAAATAAGCGGCATTCCATTCCCCATTGTTCTATAATATGACAACATTTGCCCTGTATGTACCGCTTCATGGTAGGCTATTCGTTGCAAATAATCACCAAGCTTTCTGTGTTGATTTTTTTCTATTCTTATTATTTCTATGGTAGATAAATCTTCTGGCGAAAAAGATTGTATCGTTTTAAAAAAGCTTTCTCTAAATGGTTTTGCATAATCTAATTCATCTTGCAAATTTGTATAAACCCTATTTTTCCATGGCGAAACATAGTCGCCAATATCGCCTCTGTTGTTTACAATAATATGAAACAAGTGTTCGCCTTCCAAAATGTGGCGTATCATTTCTATGCATGTCATAGCGGCGGCATCAGGTTTCCAATGGTAATTTTCTGGCGATAATGCTGACCAAAGTTTTATGCTGCGTCTTCTTATTTCTTCAAAATTTAAAATGAGGATTTCGGTTTGTGTCATGCAGTTAATTTTATTATTGATATTCCCCATACTCCTTCCTCAACACATCAGCAATTTCTCCTAGTGTACAAAAGTTTTCTACAGCATCTACTACATGCGGCATTAAATTATCCGTTCCCTTTGCAGCGGTGGCAATACTTTCCAAGCATTGCTTCACTTTTATATTATCTCTTCTCTGTTTTAATTCTATCAATTTGTCCACCTGTGTTTTCTGTATGCTTTCATCAATTTTAAACACCGGTGTTTTGTACATTTCTGCTGTTACAAATTTATTTACCCCTACAGATGTTTTTGCACCACTCTCTATATCTTTTTGGTATTGGTAAGCACTAGCGGCTATTTCATCTTGCATAAAACCTTGCTCAATGGCTTCCACACTACCACCCATAGCATCTATTTTTTCTATCAATTGCCAAGCTGCTTTTTCTACTTCATCTGTTAGGCTCTCTACAAAATAACTTCCTGCTAGTGGATCTACGGTATCTGGCGCACCACTTTCAAAAGCTACAATTTGTTGTGTACGCAATGCAATTTTTGCGGCTTCTTCAGTTGGTAAGCTTAATGCTTCATCATATCCATTCGTATGTAAGCTTTGCGTACCGCCCATTACAGCCGCAAGGGTTTGTATGGTTACACGACAAATATTATTCAGCGGTTGCTGTGCTGTTAATGTACTGCCACCAGTTTGTGTATGAAAACGAAGCATCATCGCTTTCTCATCTGTAGCACCAAGGTCTTTCATAATTTTGGCCCACATTCTACGAGCAGCTCTAAACTTAGCCACTTCTTCAAACAAATTATTGTGTGCATTAAAAAAGAAGGAGAGGCGTTTGCCAAAAACATTTATATCCAAATCCTTTGCCAATGCAGCTTTCACGTATGCTTTGCCATTGCTTAGTGTAAATGCAATTTCTTGCACAGCCGTGCTGCCTGCCTCACGTATATGATACCCCGAGATAGAAATCGTATTCCATTTTGGTACATCTGTACTACACCATTCAAAAATATCGGTGATGATACGCATAGATGGTTTTGGCGGATAAATATAAGTGCCTCTTGCAGCATACTCTTTTAAAATATCATTTTGTATAGTACCGCTAATCTTTTTTAAATCTGCGCCTTGTTTTTTTGCAAGCGCCACATAAAATGCCATCAAAATAAATCCCGATGCATTTATCGTCATGGATGTAGAAACTTCTTCTAAATTTATACCTGCAAACAATCGCTCCATGTCTTCAATGCTATCAATGGCCACACCCACTTTTCCTACTTCACCATCCGATAATTCATGATCGCTATCGTATCCAATTTGTGTAGGCAAATCAAATGCAACACTTAGTCCACTTACACCTTGGCTCAATAAATAATGATATCGTTTATTGCTTTCCTCAGCAGTAGAAAAACCTGCGTACTGCCGCATCGTCCACATTTTTCCTCTATACATGCTTGCTTGCACACCACGAGTAAATGGAAATTCACCAGGCAATGAAGTATCTGCTGCTACAGTATTTGCAGCTGTGTATAATTCTTTAATTTCTATTCCCGAGTCGGTAGTAATTTTTTCTTGAGCCATAATTAACTTTTAAACTTCGAACGAACCTTGAACCTTCAACCTTCAACCTCCTTCATCTTCTCCTTTGCCTCATGTTGTATTGCATCCAGCACAATGGTATTCAATTCTGCATTTTGTGCAAGGCTATATTCCAAAATTCTTTTACTCAAATCCAATGAATTGGCTTGTGGTGGTAGCATCGATGCCAATTGATTTATCACATACACATTTTGATCTTTTAATTTTGTAACGGCCGCCCACACTTCTTTGCTTACATAAATTTGCTGGCTAATGTTGTGTTCATATTCCGATTTTAAATTTTGAATTAATACTCCGTGCATTATTGCGGCACTTTCACCATGCGCTTCAGCGTTAGTTATCATATTTCTCAATCCAGCTCTTTCTGCAAAAACGGCAAGCCTTTCATAGGCCAATAATTGTAATTTTTTCCCTTCGGGATTGGCTGTTTTTATATATTTTTTCAATTGTAAAACCTCCCAAACCAAATAACCAACACAAGCAAGTAATGCAAACAATATTATCGAAGCACCATTTTTAAACAATTCGTCCATGTATATAAATTTAGGTTGTAAAAATAATCATTGCAAGTTAGAAAATGAGGATGATTTGGGGCTTTCGGCAAAATAACTTTTGGCGGTCCCGCAAGCTTGCGCATTGGCGTCAAGTTAATTGATATCCACATAGGTTGAAAAGCAATGTGGGCATATATTTAAAAGAAAAAGCAACTTGTAGTTCTAAACACATTT
>JAYTLA010000115.1:0-32817 GCA_043729825.1 Ferruginibacter sp. | reverse complement strand
GGTGAAACGGTATTAGGTTCACCATATACAATCAGTGCAACACTTGCACCAGTTGCTGTATTGAGCAACTACAACATTACTTACAACACTGCAAACTTTACCATCAATACAAAGGCAGCAAGTGTAACGCCTAATGTTGCAAGTAAAACTTATGGCGATGCAGACCCTGCATTCACAGGAACATTGACAGGCTTCTTAGCAGCAGATGCAGTAACGGCAACGTATACAAGAACAGCAGGTGAAACAGTGCTTGGTTCACCATACACAATCAGTGCAACCCTTGCACCAGTTGCTGTATTGAGTAACTACAACATTACTTACAACACGGCAAACTTTACCATCAATCAATTAAATGTGACTGTAACTGCTGATGCTAAGAGTAAAACATATGGAAATCTTGATCCTGCCTTAACATTCGTATCTACACCGGCTGTTGGAACTCCATTACCAAATGGTAATCTGATTAACCTTAGTGGTTCGCTAACAAGGACAACTGGAGAAACTGTAATTGGCGGTCCATATGCGATTCTGCAAGGATCAGTTGCAAATAGCAATTATATTATTACATATGTTGGAGCAAACTTGACTATTACACAGAAGAATGTGACTATAACAGCTGATGCTAAGAGCAAGGTTTATGGTAATGTTGATCCAGCCTTAACATTTGTATCTGCACCAGCAGTTGGAACAGCATTGCCAAATGGGCATTTAATTAGTTTCAGCGGTTCTCTTACCAGAGCTGCAGGTGAAACAGTAGCTGGCAGCCCTTATGCAATCCTCCAAAATTCAGTTACAAACAGTAACTACAACATCAGTTATTTTGGGGCAAATCTCAGTATCACACAAAGGCCAATCACAATTAATGTAACTAGTGGTCAGACCAAAATACATGGCAATACTGATCCATTGCCTTTTATATATACAGTTGTAGGTAGTAACCTGGCTTCATGGGATGAATTTTCAGGTGCGTTGATAAGGGCTGCTGGAGAGAGTGTAGGATCTTATGCAATAAGTCAGGGAACATTATCGATTAGAAATGCAACAACTCTTGTATCTGCATACAGCAATTACACTGTAACATTTAACAGCGCCAACTTTACGATTACACAAGCAACAACATCAACTTTGCTTATTACTAGTGCTGCAAGTGTAAGATATATGGATAATCTTACAATGACTGCACAGATTACACCACAGTTCAATGGGTCACCAGTAACTGGAACAGTTGAATTCTTTATAGGTGCTACTAGTTATGGCACGGCAACAGTTGTTCCAATTCCTGGATCACTTAATGGTTCTGTACAGGCAATGTTGATTAAGCAGGTTACAAATCTTCCTGCTAATTATACAGTATTAGCAGTATTTACAAGTACAAATGCAAACTATACAGGAAGCTCAAATTCAAAACCACTTATTGTGTTAACAAGAACTGCAAGTCCTTACTCTGCTACAGGATTTTATACTGGAGATGGTTTTGCATGGACTTCAGGACCTAGTACTAGCACTGCTACAGTAACAATGACGGCAGTTGTCAAAGACGCAAACACTCCAACAGGTGACGTACGTGGAGCAAAGGTTTCATTTTATATTGTAAACGGAACAACGCTAACGCTGATACCAAGTGCACAGAATCTGCCGGTAGGATTAATAGATGTAACAGACGGAAGCGTAGGTGCTGCAAGCGCAATTGTTCAGTTAAATATCGGTACTTTAAATTCAAATAGTTTCCTAATTGCAGTTAAAGTAACTGGGGCATATACCAATAATCCTCTTGATGCACTATCACAAACAATTGTTACTGTATCAAAACCAGTAACAGGAGGATTTATTTGTGGCGGTAGTAATATTAAAAATATAAACTCATCAGGTTACATTAAAGGTGCTACAAATTTAAATACAGACTTCCAGTTTGATATCCAGTACAATAGTTCGGGAACCAATCCGAAAGGGAAAGTAAATATTATGGTACGTAGTTATTATGACAAGTTTGGTATCCTTGATTCTAAGTTGCATAAATATTTTATTAAAACAAATGCAATTGCATTGTTGGCAATAAGTAATCCTTTAGCAACAGGTACTTTCAGTGCAAAAGCAAATATGGAAGAGCAGCTTGATGATGGTACAGTGGTTTCAGTAGAAAGCGGAGCTACTTTCCAAATGGTTGCTTTCCAAAATGGTTGCAACCAACAAATAGCCATCACCTATCATAGAAAAGCAGGGGGCATCTGGTTCTCTAGCAAATGGAATGCATTGACAGCAAAAACAGATTTACAAGCTGTATCTGCAGGCAGTAAGGTGTATGTTGAAGGAGGAGGGAACTGTACGGCACCACCCCCTCTGTTAACAAAATCTATCAATACTGCAATAACCAATTCTTCAACATTGGAGGTAATACCTGAAACGGTTCCTTTTAATGTGAAAGCATATCCCAACCCTGCCGAATATCAATTCACTTTAAAAATTGAAGGAGGCAGCACGGAAAAAGTGAAAGTAGTAGTGCAGGATGTAATGGGCAGGATTGTGAAACATATTGAAAAATCTGACGGGCAGCCTATCAGGTTTGGAGAAGAATTGAAGGCTGGTGTTTACATGGCTGAGGTAAGACAGGGCCAAAATCGTATTGTCCTTAAACTGATCAAACAATAAAAAACGAATATTGGCATAAAGACCAGTCATTATTTATGGCTGGTTTTTTTAATTGCTGTAATTTCAATTTCGTAAACTTCATAATTAGCCAAAAAATAATCGAAGAGATTAATATATTTACAAATGTTCAACCTTTTTCGGGGTAAAGCAACCTACAATGAAACAACTAACATCCATAATTTTTGTTTTTTTTATTTTAGCAGGTTGCTCAAATGACAAGTCTTCGAATGTTTACAATACTGTGCTCCAAAAAGACAGTTCATCAACGCTCACAGAACAACATATTTTTAATATCATTTCGGAATTTACCAATTACCCTATAGATAAACAGAACCAGCTTTTACGTAACATATATCCTACAAACAAAAAATTAGCAGAGTCTCTCATCATTTATAGAAATAGACTTGGTCAAATGGTTTTGCAGCCAGATAAATTAAAACAAATAATGGAAAAAGTTTTTCTACATTATGTTATTAATACAGATGGTGAGCCCCCAAATATAGATTCCACTAAAACTTCTCAGCCTTCTTTGGTAGCCTCCAACATCAGTGAGCATCCATAATCTTCAACCCGTGAGGGTCGAGGCTTGATTTTCAACCAGCCGACCTAGCACTTAACTTTTTACTAACCCACCGTTGCTTTATCGTAGCGCCGGAATTGGTATGCAGCGCAGGTAAGTAGCTGGTTGAGCAAACGGTAGCCGCTCCAAATGTGTAACCAATTACTTCATTATTTTTTTTGTAGATTTGAATTACCAACCAAGGAAAAAAACATAAATTCACTTTCTTTAGTTACCAAAATTATCAATAGTTTTATAATATTTCAATAATGAGCAAACTAACTAAGCAAACCAAATCAACTAGCAGTATAAATAAATCTATATCTAATGAACAAATGAATAAACCCACTTCGTATGCATGGCTACCCTGGGCAATCTTTATTTTTGCATTTGCTCTATATGCAAAAACCATTTCATTCGATTTTGTTTTGGACGATGATTTGTTCATCGGGAGAAATAAATATGTTCAAAATGGCATAGCTTCTTTTTCAGACCTAATAAGTAAAGGAAGTATGTATGGGTTTAATGAGACAAACATTGGTGGCTACCGTCCTTTTCCTCTTATTATTTTTGCGTTAGAACATTCTCTTTTTGGTAATAGCCCAAAGTCTTTCCATTTTTTTAATATTTTTTTATATACGGTGCTCTGTGTAGTAGTGTTCAATTTTCTAAAAAATATTCTCAAAGATTATAATTTGTTTCTTCCAATTATTATTACAGCATTGTTTATTGTACACCCATTGCACACTGAAGTGGTTGCTAATATAAAAAGCATGGAAGAAATTCTTTGTATGTTATTTGGCATTCTTTCTATTCAGCTAGTTTACAAATGTGCAATGCAGAAAACGAACCAGTTTATAACCTTGTTTTTTGCAAGTGTATGTTTTCTGTTGGCGGTATTATCAAAAGAAAGTGGGTTTTGTTTTTTGGGCCTGATTCCATTGGTAATTTATTTCTTTTCTGATGTTAGTTTTAAAAGGATAGTAGCTTTGATGATTCCTTTTATTGCTGTAGTTGTAATCGTATTTTTTATAAGAATGAATGTGCTTGATTCGCAGTTTGTGTCGCAAAAAATTACTACTTATGAAAATTCCTTAATGGCAGCAACCAATTTTTCAAATCGGTTGGCTACCAATTTCACCATGCTGCTACATGCTTTGTATTTACTTTTTTTACCAATCAAACTTTCATGGGATTATTCTTACAACCATTTTCCTATTGTTTCTTGGTCCAATTCTCGAGCAATAATTTCATTGATTGTTCATCTTGGATTAATAATATTAGCTATAGTGGGTTTAAAAAGAAAAAGCATTTTCTCATTCGCAATACTATTTTATTTTATTGCTTACTTTATCACTTCTAATCTTGTAATCGATCTTGGCTCTTCTTTTGCCGAGCGATTTTTATTTACTCCCTCGCTGGCTTTCTGCATTTCATTACCTTTTATTATTTCAAAAATTTTTAAAATTGATGCCAAAAAATGGGCTGGCAAGAATGTTTTATACGCTAATGGAATTGTGGCTTGCATTGTACTTTTATTTATTATTCAAACAATAAACAGAACTAAAGATTGGAAAAATAATTCGGCATTGTTCACTTCCGGATTAAGTGCTGCACCGCAAAGTGCAAGAGTACATTCTTCATACGCAAAATTTTATATGAAAAAGGCAGAAGAATCAAATAATAAGCTTGAAAAAATAAATTTTGCAGATACTGCCATTGACGAATTTAATAAAGCCATTGCAATATATCCGAATGATTATGATATGTATTATAATTTTGGAGTAGTTTACTATACAATAGGCGATACAGAAAATGCGATAAAAAAATACATGAAATCACTTGACCTAAATGCAACCTATGCCAATTCACTTAATAATATTAGATTCATATGTATGAAAATGGTTGAAGAATCAAAAGATAAGGCTGAACAAATAAGGTATACAAATATTGTCATTGACAAATTTAATAAAGCAATTGCAATAAATCCGAATGATGAAATGTATTATAATCTTGGGGTCGTTTATTATGCAATAGGCGATACAGAAAATGCGTTAAAAAATTACACAAAATCACTTGAGCTAAATGCAACCAATACAAATTCACTTAGTAATATTGGGGTCATCTATTTTGGCAAAAAAGAATATGAAAATGCCTTGAATTATTTTCTTAAACTAATAAAGACCAAAGAAACCGATTCGAGAGGATGGAGCAATGCTGGGGCTTGCTACCAAAATATGCTCGATACAAAAAATGCGTTATATTATTATGAAAAAGCGTTGCAAATCAATCCAGGCAATGCTGAGGTTTTGCGCAATATTGCAACCTTGTATGAAAAGACTGGAGATATTACAAAAGCACAAATTTATCGTAACCAAATAATGAATAAATAGCTGCTAAAAACCATCCAATAAAAGCTGTCAAATACTACAAAGACTATAAAAAATTATTTTACTTCTCAGCAACGACTCCCATAAGTGCGTTGCGTATAAATAAATTTGGTATACCAATGGCAGCGTTTTTAGCATACACCCAAGTGCTTCGAGGATTTTTTTTTAGATTTGATATGCAGCCAATGCACGTGGGCAATCTACCACATTAGTCGACAAAAGTTGTGCTGAAAATTATAAAACAAATTTATTCAAAGCACAGCAGATACCCATCCACACATTTGCTTTGCTGCATATCTTATCAACCCACAAGCGAACTATAATTACACTTTATCAGTTTACCAATTTTATCGTTTTAGATGCTCCACTAACAGCCATTCTTACGTCGAGCACATACATCGATTTAGAAAGGTTACTCAGGTCAAGATTAAAAGTATTGCTTCCTGTTGAAGCAGTCACGTTCATTTTCTTTATCACTTGTCCGATACTGTTTAGTAATCTGATTTCAACTGGAGAGCTTTGATTGGTCACTAAATAAAGTTGCTGTCTTAGTCCAGGGTTATTAAAAAGCTGAATAGAAAATCCATCTTGCATTACTGCATTATCAAAATCGACTGTAACAGATTTTGATACAACATTTACGCAGTTCCCTTTTTTTATGGTATAGGTAAATGTATGCGTTCCTACGCCAGCTAATTTTGGATAAAAAGTGTTTCCTTTAAGACCAGGGCCGTTTAATACTCCACCAGCTGGTGTAAGCGTGAGTGGCACTGCATTCTGTGTATGCAAATAAGTTGGCTGTAATCCTACAATATCTGCATTCGGTTGCTGTACTACTTCTGCAACAACTGCTTTACGTGCACCCGAGTTGCATACCTGAGGAATTACCTCTACTTGCCAGTTATAACAAAACGGATAAAATGTATCGCCCAATGAAGAGCCTACAATTTTGCCTACGCTTTTAAGATTAAATGGATAACCAATATTGGCAGCAGTCGTATTGCTTGTATATAATGCAGCTAAAGGGCTTGCACTACTTAATCCGAGTTGTAAATTCATTGCAGCAGGCACAAAAAAATCTAGTACTACATCTTGGCTTCCTAGTACAAGGGTAACCTGTTTTTCTGCAATCAGTTTTCCATACATATCACGTAACTGAAATCTTCTTATACCAGCAGCGTTTGCATTCACTGTTATCTTTTTTAATTTGAAAGGTAAAAAAGCATTAAAGATTAAGTAATCTGATTTTAGTGAAGTAAAATTTCCAGCATTGCTGAAATTGGTAGTTGTTGGTCCCAAGACACCACTCAAAGAAGAAGGTTGGTCTGCTACATAAAAAGTTGTATTGGCAGTGAGTGTACCCGTTTGAAAATTGTTTCCAATAAAAATAAGATTGCCATTTACAGGTGCATCAAACCATTGCGGATTTCCACTTGCAAAAAGATTGGCATTATCACCAATACAAACTGTATCTCCTTTTGTAACTGTAGGAATAGAACTTGCAGGAGCTGCTACGATTGTCAAAGTATCGCTGGTAGCAATGCCGCAAGGTGTGGTAGCTCTTACCCAATATTTACCAGGTTGTGAAATAGTAGTTTTTTGAGTTGTAGCACCGTTGCTCCATACATAATTACTTGCACCGCTTGCTTCCAAATCTAACGAACTGCCAGCACACATAATATTTCCTTTTTTACTGAATATGTATGAATAAGCTCCTGTATTGGTTGTTCGTTGTTGTTGTAAAGGTATAGCAGCTGCCAGCCAATTATTGTTTTCGCTTACTTCTGTAAAATGATTGTCTGGATCAATTTGTATCATTACAAAATAATTTCCATTGCAGGCCTCGTAGGGTATTTTTACAAAACTTTCATCTAGCCCACGAGAATAAATGTCCACTTTGCCTACACTTATCCCCTGCCTTGTTTCGCCACAACTATATCCACCTGCCAAGCCATAATTTGGAAAACTCGCATTGTTTAATATGTTACCATTTGCATCTCTACAATCACCAAGGCTGCCGCTGCAGGTGGTAAGATCAATTAAACAAAAACTAACTTTAATACCACTGTTTACAATAGGCCACTGTAATGTGTCGCTTACGGATACATCCCGCAAACGCAAAGTATATTGCCCCCAACCTTCTATGTGAATATGCCCATGCGACGGGTGATACTGCATCCATCCCGCATCTCTGAGTACAAACTGAAATGTATTATTTACTTTATGATATATTTTTTGTTTAATAAGCCTTTTGGGAGCTGAACCATCGGGGCATAAAAAATTGCTAGTAGGGAAAAAATTACGTAGCGTATCAGCACCGCATATATAATCATTGGTAGATACTGTTTCCAATGGACCCGAACCTACATTTGGTGTAGAGACATCAATACGCAAAAGCCCTTTATTGATACCAGCAATTATTTGATTGTACTCTGTCCATCCTGTGGTACTATTAAGTGATTTTTTGCCTGCAATAATATCTGGCATCAGCAGGCAATTGGTATTTCCTGGAATAGGGCAAACGCATCCTGCAGCATTTGTTTCGGTACACTGGGCAGCAGCCTTATTAAAAAATAAAATACAAAAGCTTATGGCAATTATGCCAAAGAACAGATCGTTTTTTAGTCTCACAATGCAAAGTTTAGTGTTAAGAGAGAGTTTGAAATGCAATATAAGAAAATTTTGAGGTTTATTCATATTGGCTCAAAAATCATACAAAGGTTTTTGTTTACTGACTTTTTGAGTAGTTGCACATTTTTTATTTTCCTAACCTTCCTGTACCTACTAAATACTCTTAATATTTTTTAAAGTCATAAATGTTTCACACCTAAAAAGAAATTTTAAACTATTTTTATAACAAATAAAATGAGCAATCGATTTATGACAAGGTAAAACATATACAAAAAAAATTGACACCCATGGCTAAAAAAAACAAAACAAATGAAACAGAGGTTGATGTAACTGATTTCATCAACTCAGTCGTGGACAATGATGAAAAGAAAGCAGATAGTTTTCGATTAATTGAGCTAATGAGCAAATGGACTGGCTTTGAACCAAAAATGTGGGGGCCTACAATTATTGGATTTGGTAGTTATCATTATATATATGCTAGCGGCCACGAAGGCGATGCTCCCCTCATTGGTTTCTCACCAAGAAAAGCTGCGTTTTCGCTCTATGTGTTTTCACAAACCGAAGATAGTAAGCAATTATTATGTGGCTTAGGTAAGTTCAAAATATCAAAAGCTTGTATCTATATTAAACGGCTTTCCGATATCAAAATTCCGGTGCTAAAAAAACTATGTTACGAATCCCTTGCATACCTTAATAAACACCATGAATGTGCTTGTAGAATAAAATAGATTGCTCAATAATGAAGAACAATTTCTTCTTTTTTATGTTCAACATTTTTACAATTACAAACTCGTTTGTCCGCTCCTAATAGCTTTTTTCTTGCCCCTATTTTTCTTTTCCCACTCTATCATTTCAGGGGTTTTGGCTACTACTTTTTTCTTACCAGGCATGGTGGCAGCTACTTCTTGTTTTGGCGGTTTAGGCACTACGAGATTATTTCTATCCCATTCTTCTGTTCTGTTTAATTTACCAGTAAAAGATTCATAAAATTTCCAAGTGCCTTGTTTAATACTGTAGGGCTCGGCTTTTACAATTTTATAATCTATTATTTCGCCACTACCAGTACCATAAATAGCAATGGTATCAAAAGGCGCATCTGGATTAAATCCTTTCCAACTTTCTTCTCTCACCAATTCACCAAAGGGTGTATAATATTGTTGTTTCCCATCTTTGCCGCCATGCAAGTAAGTTTCAAAACCAATAGCGTCGCCCTTTAAAGTATAATGCCGCCAAACACCTTCCTTCTTGTCATCTTTATAAATACCTTCGTCTTCAAAACCTTCCTCGCCACGAAGTGGCTCGGTACGTATTACCCACTTGCCTTGTTTCCAACCTTTTTTATCTACTTTATTTAGTGTATCGCCATTGGGGCTAAGTATGTAAGATTTTAATTGCGCAGTTGCTTGCTGTAACAAAAACAAACATGCACACAACAACATTAAAAAAAACTTTTTCATATGTATTTTAGTTTATACCTCAAAATTACATAAAACGTTGGCTGAAAAAATGTTAATTTAAAAATAAAAACAATAAGGGCGTGCGCCCTGTCGAGGGGCGCCGGGCTTTCCGCCTGTACTCCTCTGCCGCCTTCGGCGTCATGCGGGGTACAGCTGCTACAATCCCTCACGCAGCAGCTCACGATTTCTTGCTACTTTTACAAAATCGAAAAGTTGCAAATCAATAAAACAATGCAACATTTTAACAATTTAGCAATACAACAATTAAACAATTAAAACATTGAAAAATTTTAAAAAATATTACATACTAAACGCAACGCCCGAAGAAGTGTATGCAGCACTTACCCAAGCACCCACCATACAATTATGGAGCGGCAGCCCTGCCATAATGAGTGCAGAGCCAAATACAGAATTTTCTTTGTGGGAAGGCAGCATTGAAGGCCTTAATATCGAATTTGAAAAAGATAAAAAAATTGTACAGCAATGGTATTTTGGCGAGCAAGAAGAGCCATCAATTGTTACCTTCAAATTATTTGCCGATAAAAATAAAACATCTGTAGAACTTAGGCACACCAACATTCCCGACGAAGATTATATTAATATTGTAGCTGGGTGGGATGATGTGTATATGGGAAGTTTGATGGAGTTTTATGAAGAGTAGAAAATTTTTACCTCACCACCACTGTCAACAATTTTTCCTCACCCATGTAACATTCCAATACATCTTCTACCATGCACTCTCCAACTCCTGCAGGTGTACCAGTAAAAATTAAATCGCCAATGTTTAAAGAAAAATAATTAGATATATGTGTAATAATGCTATTGAAATTAAAAATCATATCTTTTGAATTGCCATTTTGTACCACTTCTTTATTCTTCTTCAACGAAAAATTAATATTGCCTTTATTATTTTTCTTGTCTATTAAAATCAATTTCCCTACAGCTGCAGAGTTATCAAAAGCTTTCGCTTTTTCCCAAGGCAATCCTTTTTTCTTTAATTCATCTTGCACATCTCTTGCAGTAAAATCTATTCCTACAGAAATGGCATCGTAATAATCTGCAGCATGACGCTCTTCTACAAATTTGCCATTTTTACATACACGCAATACAAGCTCGCATTCGTAATGTAATTCGTTTGTAAATTCGGGATAATAAAAAGGAGTAGTGCCCATCAATAGGGCATTTTTGGGCTTCATAAAAATAACGGGCTCGTCAGGCACTTCATTATTAAGTTCCTTTGCATGTTCTACATAATTTCGCCCTATACAAATTATTTTCATTCTTGTTAGATTAATACGTTTGCCCTATTAAAAACGAAAATACTTTAAAAGACTGAAATAAAATACAGTAGCTTTCTTTTTTTTTAATTTCAATATGTTTTTTGATTAAATAAACTCATCGTTCTATCTAAACCTATAGTAGCAAAGTTTTCAATTATTTCTACACAACCTGCTATTTTAGCCTTTACCGTTGGTATTTCTTCAGGTTTCCATTTACTGAGTACAAAATCTGCCTGCATACCTTTAGGAAATTGATCGCCAATTCCAAAACGCAATTTGGCGTATGTATCTGTTCCCAAAACAGCTTGTATATCTTTTAAACCATTGTGCCCAGCATGTGTACCTGCACCACGAAGCCTTATCTTTTCTAATGGCAATGCCAGATCATCTACTACAGTCAATGTATTTTCCAGCAGCACTTTTTCTTTATCCATCCAATATTTAAAAGCCTTCCCACTAAGGTTCATAAATGTTGTAGGCAGCACACAAACAAATATTTTCCCTTTCCATTTTGCTTCGGCAGTATATGCTAATCTGCTATCTTTAAAAGTGCCCCCATGCTTCATTGCAAAAGCTGCCACCACATCAAACCCAATATTGTGGCGGGTATTAGCATATTCATTTCCAGGGTTTCCTAGGCCAACTATTAAAAATTTCATATTAGTATTTAGTATTGAGTATTGAGTACTTAGTATTGAGATTGGGCTTCAACATTGGTAGCTCCCTACAAGATTTTATTTTATTAATTTTCAATATTCAACTAACAGAAACTTCAAATCCAAAAGAACCAGTCTAAATACTCAATACTAAGTACTTCATACTATTGCCCCATTTCATTCAAATACTCTTGCAACTCTGCATCCGTTTTTATCAATACATCTCTTACTTTGCTTCCTTGGTTTGGACCTACAATGCCCGCCGCTTCTAACTGATCCATCAATCTACCTGCACGGTTATATCCCAATTTCATTTTTCGTTGTAGTAAAGATGTACTTCCGCTTTGGCTCATCACAATTAATCGAGCAGCATCTTCAAACAATGCATCTTTATTATTTACATCAAATTCTTTCCCTTCCATTTCTTTTTCATCTACATATTCTGGCAATAAAAATGCATCGGGATATCCACGTTGGCTTCCAATAAAATCTACAATTTTATCCACTTCTGGTGTATCTACAAATGCACATTGCAAGCGCACTACTTCGCCATTATAACTCACCAACATATCACCTTTACCAATCAATTGCTCTGCACCACCTGTATCTAAAATAGTGCGACTATCTATTTTGCTACTTACTTTAAATGCTATACGTGCAGGAAAGTTTGCTTTAATAGTACCTGTAATAATATTTACCGAAGGCCGTTGTGTAGCAATAATTAAATGTATACCTATGGCTCTGGCAAGCTGCGCTAGTCGTGCAATCGGCATTTCTACTTCTTTACCCGCTGTCATTATCAAATCGGCAAACTCATCTACAACCAACACAATAAACGGTAAAAACTGATGCCCTTTTTCTGGATTTAATTTTCGTGCAACAAATTTTTCGTTGTACTCTCTTATATTTCTACAACCAGCTTCTTTTAGCAAATCGTAGCGGTTATCCATTTCTATACAAAGTGCATTCAATGTATGCACTACTTTTTTTGTATCCGTAATTATACTATCGTCTTCGCCGGGTAATTTTGCTAAAAAATGTTTTTCTATTGTTTTGTAAATACTAAGCTCTACTTTTTTAGGATCTACCAATACAAATTTTAATTGCGATGGATGTTTTTTGTACAACAACGAAACGAGTATCGCATTTAACCCTACCGATTTACCTTGCCCTGTAGCACCCGCCATCAATAAATGCGGCATACTTGCAAGATCCACCACAAAATGTGTATTATCAATTTTTTTACCAATAGCAATCGGCAATGCAAATGTGCTTTTGCTAAATTTATCATCATCAAGCAAAGTGCGCATGCTCACCATTGTCTTACGAGTATTGGGCACTTCTATACCAATTGTTCCTTTACCCGGTATTGGTGCAATAATACGAATACCAAGCGCAGCAAGGCTTAGCGCTATATCATCTTCAAGGTTTTTAATACGGCTTATTCTTACCCCAGGTGCAGGAATAATTTCATACAAGGTTACTGTTGGCCCTACCGTTGCCGAAATTTTTTGTATTTCAATATCATAATTTCTTAGTGTACTTATGATTTGATTTTTATTATTCTCCAGCTCTTGCGGATCTTGTACAATTTTTTCGCTACCGTGGTTTTCTAATAACTCTACTGATGGATAAACATAATCTCTCAAATCTAAAATAGGATCGTAATTGCCCAATGCTTTTACATCATCAGCCGTTTTTGATTTTGCTTCTTCTATCGGTTCATCTGGCACTGTTTTTACTTCCAATGCCAAATCTGGTATTGGTGTAAATGGCGTTTTTTTAGGTGGCGGAATTACAGATACAAATGCATTATCTTCTTTACTGTCTTCTGCAATTTCGCTAGTAGTTGTTACATTGTTTTTTGGTGGCACCATTATGGTATTCACAATTCTTGCACCACGTTTTGCTTCTTCTTCGGCTTTTTCATTGATGGTAAGCTCATGGTCAAACTTTGGAGATTGATCTGGCACATTGAGTATGCCTGCATTGCCTGTAAGTGTATTGCCCGAAGCAGTTTTTTCTATTTCTTCATCCATATCCTCATCGTTTTCATCCATATCGGATTCTGCTAAAACGCCAGCCTCCAAAGGTTTTGCCGCATCTTCATTTTGTACCAATACATTTTTTGTTGGCATTTTAAATGCAGGATTAAAACGCCAAATAACATACGCCAAAAACGAAACCAATATAAAACCTATCGTTCCAATTTTACCAATTACACTATAAAAAAAATCTCTACACATATCGCCCACTGCACCGCCCCATGCAAAATCGTTTCCTTTCATTAATACAGATGCCGTAACGCTTATAAGCGGAAGACCAACTAATAAATATTTTATATTCCGAACAACTGAAAATACTTTTTTGCCAAAAAACAAATTGATACCGAGTATAAAAAATAGTGTGCAAAAAAGATAAGATGCTACGCCAAAGCCTTTATAAATTAACAGGTGAGAAATGAATGCACCAAATGAACCCATGAGGTTGGCCATTTTTGTATCGGTACCCAAAAGCAATTTATACCCTTCTTTAAAAACTTTATCTTGGTCTTCATCCCACGTAAATAAATACGAAGTAAATGCTATGAAAAATAATACTGCTAGTAGCAAACAAATGCTGCCAGCTATTTTATGTGTACGCTCATCTTGCAAGAGTTTTTTTACCTCTACGGTTTCTTCTTTTTCTTGCTTTAGTGCTTCAGCGGCCTTGGTATTCTTTTTTATAGATTTTATTTTGTCTGCCATGGCGATAAAGATAATAAAAAAGGTAGGTTTTGGAGGGTAAAATTCAATTAAAAATAAGTAGAAACAAATTTGGAGAATTTATATGCATTTGTTTTACTATAAATTATTAACTTATGTATGCATTTTAATGAAATTATTCACATTGATAAAGATATACTTGGTGGGCAACCAGTGTTTTCTGGAACTAGAGTTCCTGTGGAAACTCTTTTTGATCATTTAGAAGCTGGTATATCTTTACATGCTTTTTTAGAGGATTTTCCTACTGTAACTAAAGAGCAAGCCGTTTCATTGTTAGAAATGCCAAATAAATAGAAACTAGAATAGATATTATTTAGAATAAATATTTTTCTTCTTTAAAAAACTTTTAAACAACAGCCCCCACCCTGCAATAAAAGCCACGCCACCAAAGGGAGTAACAGCACCAAGCCACAAAAAATTATTAGCTTCTATTGCTTTTACATAAGTGAGTAAATATAAAGAGCCGCTAAAAATAATAATACCGATAACAAATAACTTGCCTGCCCAGACCATGATTTTTATAGGAAATTCTTTGTAAAAAATAGCAGTGAGAAAAATAGCAAACACATGATACATTTGGTAACGCACGCCTGTTTCAAAAACTGTTAATACATCTGGCGCTACACGACTTTTAATAGTATGTGCAGCAAAAGCGCCCAATATTACCGTGAGTCCTCCAAGTATAGCTCCCAATTTCAATAACCCTTTATGCATTTTATTTTTTTGAGTGTATAAAATCATTAACTATCTTAAATCCATTACGATTTAAATTTTCTGTAGTTAATATTATTTTACTTTGATTGTAAAAAGGAAGTCGTTCTTCTAATTTTTCTTTGATAACGTTTTGCAAATCTTCATGGCTGCGAGAAAGCAATAATGGTCTTTGTTTTTTATCGTTTAATAAATGATGAAAAATATTTTCAATTGTTTCATTTAAAAATACGGTTACGCCATTTTTATTCATCCAATGCATATTGTCAAAAAAACATGCTGTACCTCCTCCACAAGCTATTATAGCATTTCCAAAACGTTCAGTATTTCTTAATACGGCGGCTTCTGTTTCTCTAAAATAAGCTTCTCCTTTTTCAGCAAATATTTTATCAATAGTTGTTCTTTCTTCTTCTTCTATTAATGTATCTAAATCGTAAAACGAAATGTTATTATCTTCTGCCCATACCTTTCCTAAAAGAGATTTTCCTGCACCCATAAAACCTGTAAGAAAAATACGCATGGGGCAAAGTTAGGAAAACTGTTATTTGTTTGGCTTTTGTTTTGGTGTGTTTTGTTTGGTGTTTGTAGTTTGGCGTTGGTTGTTTGGTGTTGGCTATTTTTATATGGTTAGTATTTAATTTTTGTAGGATTAATTAGATTGTTGAGAAAAGATTTTCTGATGAAGAGCTGTATAGAATTGAAAAGCCCGGAATGAAGTGACTAATCCCGCATTCGGAGGAAGAGCGAATCGAAATGAGGACTTATAACGTAAAGCCAGAATAAAAGCTTATTAGAATTCATGAAGTTGACTGACCCAAAAACTATAAATACCTCACGGGGTTTCTCTTTGCATTAAACACATAACGTTTTACATTCATCCAAAAAGCTAAGAAAAAATAAACCAATACAGGAGAGCCAATTGTGGCAAAAGAAAGATATATAAAATACTTACGAATGGTGCTAGTAGCAATACCCATACGCTCACCAATAGCGGTGCATACACCAAATACATGCCACTCTACGAAATGTTTAAACTTGTTTCCCATAGTTTTAAAATGCAAATATAAATTTGCTACTGTTAAGTTAGACCAAAATCTTTGAAAAGGAGTAAATTTTTTAAGTAATTTTGCACAAAACCAAGAAAACATAGAAACTACATACTTAAATAGTAAATTTTTAACGTTTTCGCATTTTATAACTTATCCTGAATTTTCAGGATTTCAAATTACTTCCATGGCATTCGACATTGCAATGATTAAAAAATTGTACGCAGCTTTTCCAGAAAGAGTAGCTGCTGCTCGTTCATTAATTAACAAACCACTTACACTTACAGAAAAGATTTTGTATGCGCATCTTTGGGAAAACAACCACATAGCGCCTTTTGAAAGAGGTGGTTCGTATGTGGACTTTGCACCAGACCGTGTAGCCATGCAAGATGCTACGGCGCAAATGGCGTTGTTGCAATTTATGCAGAGTGGTCGTACAACAGTGGCTGTGCCTAGCACGGTGCATTGCGATCATTTAATAGAAGCAAAAGAAAATAGCGCTACAGATTTAAAAAGAGCTGTTACAGAAAGTAGCGAAGTGTATGATTTTCTTTCTTCAGTTTCTAATAAATATGGCATTGGTTTTTGGAAACCAGGTGCAGGAATTATACACCAAGTGGTGTTAGAAAACTATGCTTTCCCGGGTGGAATGATGATTGGTACAGATAGCCATACTGTAAATGCAGGTGGGCTTGGTATGATAGCTATTGGTGTAGGTGGTGCAGATGCTTGCGATGTAATGGCAGGCCTTGCATGGGAACTTAAAATGCCAAAATTGATTGGTGTAAAACTTACTGGAAAATTAAACGGATGGACATCCGCAAAAGATGTAATATTAAAAGTAGCAGGCATACTTACCGTAAAAGGTGGTACTGGAGCAGTGGTAGAATATTTTGGTGAAGGTGCTACGAGCATGAGTTGTACAGGTAAAGGTACTATTTGTAATATGGGTGCGGAGATTGGTGCTACCACTTCTACTTTTGGTTATGATGAAAGCATGAGCCGATACTTAGGCGCAACTGGGCGTGCAGAAATAGCTACAATGGCCGATGCAATAAAAGAACATTTAACAGGCGATGCAGAAGTATATGCAAATCCATCTGCGTATTTTGATCAGGTAATAGAAATAGATTTGAATACGTTGGAGCCACATTTGAATGGTCCATTTACACCAGATCTTGCTACACCAATTTCGCAAATGAAAGCTGCAGCTGCAGCAAATGGTTGGCCTACAAAAATTGAAGTGGGATTAATTGGTAGTTGTACAAATTCTTCTTACGAAGATATTAGCCGTGCAGAATCTTTGGCAAAACAAGTTATTGCAAAGGGATTAAAATTACACTCTGAGTTTACGATTACACCAGGTTCGGAGCAAGTTCGTTTTACGATTGAGAGAGATGGTTTCTTAAATACATTTGGACAAATTGGTGCAACGGTGTTTGCAAATGCATGCGGTCCTTGTATAGGCATGTGGGCACGTGTGGGCGCAGAGAAAGCAGAAAAAAATACAATAGTGCATAGCTTTAATAGAAACTTTGCAAAACGAGCAGATGGTAATCCAAACACATTTGCATTTGTAGGTTCACCAGAAATTGTAACAGCTATGGCTATTGCAGGCACATTGGATTTTAATCCACTTACAGATACCTTGACCAACGATAAAGGTGAGCAAGTAAAATTAGACGAGCCAACAGGATGGGAATTGCCTCCACGTGGTTTTGCAGTGGAAGATGCTGGCTACCAAGCACCAGCAGAAGATGGCAGTGGCGTGAATGTATTGGTAGCAGGAGATAGCAAGCGCTTACAAATACTTGAACCATTTGCCGCATGGGAAGGTACTGATTTAAAAGGTTTGAAATTGCTGATAAAGGCAAAAGGAAAATGTACTACGGATCATATTTCTATGGCTGGACCATGGTTAAAATTTAGAGGGCATTTAGATAATATAAGCAACAACATGCTAATAGGTGCTGTAAATTTTGCTAATGATAAAACGAACTCAGTAAAAAATCAACTCACGGGTGAATACGGCGCTGTGCCTGATGTGCAGCGTGCATACAAAGCTGCAAATATCGGTAGTATTGTAGTGGGCGATGAAAATTATGGTGAAGGTTCTTCTCGTGAGCATGCGGCTATGGAGCCACGCCACTTGGGTGTAAGAGCTGTATTGGTAAAATCTTTTGCACGCATACACGAAACCAATCTTAAAAAGCAAGGTATGCTTGGGCTTACATTTGCTGATAAAGCAGATTATGATAAGTTTCAAGAAGATGATAGCATAGACATTGTTGGGCTAACAACATTTGCACCTGGGCAACCACTTACTTTAGTATTGAATCATGCTGATGGAACTAACGATACCATTTCGGTAAACCATACTTATAATGCCCAACAAATAGAATGGTTTAAAGCAGGTGCAGCGTTGAATATTATTAGAAAGGAGTTTGAGGCGAGTAAGGTATAGAAAAAATAATGTGATAAAAAAACGGCTGATGAATTTGGTTTCATCTGCCGTTTTTTTATTATCTCCGAATATAATCTAGAGTCATCTAAATATTTCTATTCCTTAGTTTTTGAAATAATAAAGTCAAGCTTATTTTTTATGTCTGCAATTTCGTCGGATGATATTGAATAATAATTTTCTGCTTTTAATGCAGCAATGTTACAGCTACTTTGGTCATAAAAGTTTATCACTTGTTCCTCATTATTTGAAAGTAACCAGTTTGCATCTAAGTTAAAACGATCTACCAATATTTTAATTTGATCAATTGAAGGTTTACGAGCATTAGTTTCATACTGACTGATATTTCCTTGGGTTGTAAACAATATTTCACCCATATCATCTTGACTTAAATTATTTGCTTGTCTGATATCTTTCAGTTTCTTTCCAAAATTCATATAAAATTAGATTTTATAACCAAATGTAATATAAGTATTTCAAATAGAAATAGTTTTACTGAAAATTGTTTTAGAGATTTGAACGTTCTCTTTAAGGAAATATAATTTTATGAAACTAGTTGTTTTCTTTCTAACAGTATACGTTTCCCTTCAAGCTTGCAAAAGCCATGAAGTAAAACTACCAATATTACTTTTACCTAATGAAGGGATTATTAAACTTACCGACTCTTTAAAATTTGACTTGGATTCATTAACTGTTCCTAACTCTGAAAACATTTACTTGATAGATTCAATACTGTACGTATGCAATGCAGAAGCAAATCAAATTTCAAAAATTAATATTAACACTAATACTTGCATAACTACTTTTCTAAACTTTTTAAGATTTGGGAAAGCACAGAAGTTCTCAGCAATTTTGGTTCAAAATACAAGAATTTACGCAATCTTAAGAAAATCTAAAAAAGGATTCGTTTTCAACACAAATGGAATACTATTAGATAGCTTTAAGCTTGGAGAAGTAAAAGACTCAAAACTTGGAAACAATATAACTGACAATCCTTTAGTATCTACTATTCAGCCGTTACTTATAAATGATAGCGTTATTAATTCATTGGGCTATACTCTAATAGAAGGCAGTTATTTTAAAAATATCAATAGATTTGTTTTATGTGCAAGTTCTAGAAATTCAAAAGACTTTCATATAAATTACCCCAAAGCATATGAAGGAAAAAACTGGGGAGGAACCTATATGAGATGGGTATATGGCACAACAATACACGATAGTCTTATGATAGTTTCCTTTCCAGCATCAAGTGATTTAGCTATATTTAATAGCTTAACTAAAACGACACGATACATAAATTGTTTCCCAAACATTGATACTGTTGTTACGCCAGTTGGTTCAATGAAAGAATTGAATAAAAAGCAAATTGATATAGCAAAACATTTCTTCAAACAATACAGTTTCCAAGCTATTATTTATGATAAATACCGAAATGTTTTTTACAGAATTCTTTTTAAACCAATACCTATAGAAAATAAAAATGAAAATAGTATTGGCAACTTTGACAAACAAATACTAGTATACGATGCGTCATTCAAATATTTAGGCTACACACAAATAAAGGGTAGTTTATATTCCAATTCTACATATTTAGTTAATTCAAAAGGTCTATTAATTCAAAAGACAATAAACAACAATGACGAAGATCACATTTACTTTGACCTATTTACTTTTGATAGCAATGTTTCTCGTAAGTTGCAAACCAAAAAATAATTTAGAAAGTTTAAAAGAATTTAAACAACTAGATTCACTAAAAGATAATGACCATATTTATATTATCCCAGGTAGCGGTTGTACTGGTTGCATTTCAGATATTGAAACTCTCGCATTAAATAATGTAAACGACTCCAATAAATATTTTTTCTTTACAAAGATAAAATCTGTTAAATTATTTAAAAATAGATTTGGGATTGCCTTTATCAATCATAAAAATGTAATTTTAGATACAGCAAATCTTTTTACCTATCCAAATAATTATAATGACATTTACCCATTGCTTTTATCCAATGTGAATGGTGAGGTGAAAGTAAAAAAATCTTTTAAACCGTAATACTGATTATGAAATTACATAAAACACTTCTAGTCTTATTTTTACTTACTTACAAAGTGAGTTTGATAGGACAGGTGCGTAAAGACTCCAACACTATTAAATTCATATTAGATACAACACTTGTTAACGAAAACAAGAATAGTAAAATACAAATAGTACAAGGCAACAAAATATTAAAAGCTAATTTAAATGAAAATATCAAAGTAAAACTCGGGTCTGAATTCTCGGTAGATTTTATTAATAAAGATTTAATGATAGATGGGTTTAAACGACTCAAAATTTTTACTGATACCACAATTACTCTTAGTGCCAAAGTTTTAACAACGGTAATAGTAAAATCAAAAAAACAAATAGTATCAGAGAATACACAAGGTTACACGTATTTTCCACAAAATGATAGTTCACTGAGAGAAAAGTCAATTTTAATGGGGTTACAAAGGTTGCCTTTTATAAATGGATATGATGATATGACAGTTCCAAAATACCGCCAAGATGGGAAAATTTTATTCATGATAAATGGAAAACAACGCAAGGGAGTGGAAAATAATTGGGCATCTATATTAAACATTATAAAGGGTAAAGATGTTTATAAAGTGGATTTGATTGAGGACATCCCTATACAAATAAAAAATCAGGGATACGATGCCATAATAAATATTTTAACGCTTGAAGCAAACATTTATGGGAATAGCTTTAATGCAGTTTTATTTTATGACCAACGTAACAATATTAATACAACTGCCTCTGCTACATTTTTACGTAAACGATTTGATATATCATTAAATACAGGTAGAGATGAGGATAACCAGATAGGTAGTAGAAAAACTGAAGTGATTGCATCTAGTATTTCTCAATCAATTTTAGAATTAAAATCAAAGTATATTTTTGAAACTAAATATACAAATTTAGATATAGGCTATAGAAAAGATAGCTTGAGAGATTTTGGACTCAATATTTCAGGTCAAATTACAGATTATAATACAAAATATATCCCCACTTACCAATTTGGTATAAAAACAATTGGCATCACAAATCAATTTAATAAAGAAAATGTAAAAGCAAACTTTAGTTATGTATTCAGAAAAAAGAAAGGGCTAACTTTTAGTTTTATTACTAGTGCAAGTTATACAGATGAAATTAAGGGAAATAACCTAGCGTTTTATAATCCAAAGCTAACAGATAGTACAGCAATTCGTTCACCTTCAAAAGAATTATATTGGGTGACAGAGTATAATATACAAGATACTCGTAACCAAAAATACCAAAAAGAAATTGGCATTAAAGTTTACAATAGGGAGCTTACTCAAGATTTTAAGCAATATGATATAGATTACAATGATAATAACCTAGGACTGTTGTTGTACAATAAAATTGATAGTTTTACAACAAGTCAATACTCAATACGCCCCTATTTAAGATGGTCAAATAATATATCTAAAACAAAAAGATTTAGTGTTTCGTTTTTCCCTGAGTTATTTCTTATAAAAAACAGTAGCTTAGCTACTCAACAATTTTTTGTACCTAATTTAACTGTTGGGTATAGAAAGATTTTAAACAATACTAACTCACTACGATACAATTTTGTAATACAATTATTAAAACCAAATATAGATTATCTATCAAACGTGCAAGTATTTAATGATCCGCAGCAGCAACAAGTAGGTAATCTTAATTTAAAACCTAGCAAATATTTTAATGCAGGGGTGGAATGGGTAAGACGTAAAAAAGCTACTTTTTCTTTCGCATCAAATATTTCATATGCTTTTGACAAATACGACTTTTTTAGATCTTTAAATCCTACGACAAGTATCTTACAGATTTTCGCAAATAATGGTTTGGAGTCATATCGGTTCTCAAATACCGTAAGCTATCAAAAACAAGTATCTAAAAGTATCTGGTTTGATGCTGATGGAGGAGTGTTTATTAATTTAAATAGAAATAAAATATTTAAAACACAATTTAATAGGGTCACTTTTTATTACGAGTCGAATATTCGTTTTGAAATGGGTGAGAATAATGGAACAGTGGCTTTAAGAATATTTTTCAATTCAAACCCTATTACTAGTCAAGGTTTTACTCAAGGAACTAGAATGTATGGAATTTGGTATGCAAATCAATTTTTTAAGAGAAAACTTGCTATTACTTTATTAGCAGACCAATTTTTATTAAAAAATAGAAATAGATTAAATTTTACAAAATCAGATCAATTTGAAGTTTTTACAAATGACACAGAACCATACAGGTTAATAAAGCTAAGACTAGCCTACAGGTTTTCAGATATTAAAATTTCTAAAATTGCTAGTAAAAAATCAACTGACATTACAGGCGAGGTTCAACGCTTATGAAATATTGAATTCTTATTAAAAATTTGAATAAATTATACCAAATACTAATTTTTCTATAACGAAAGCTTCTTTAAATTGCTTTTAGGAATTATTAATTATTTTTTACACAAAAACAAAAAATTATGAAAAAAATGTTATCTGTTTTAATGTTGGCATTTGTAATTATTGCTGTTGCAATTAAAACAAATGCAGGAAATTGTCCTGAAAGCAATACTAGTGCTTGCACAGGTGTTTGTGTGGCTGTAATGGGGGCAAGTGGTACTGTTAGCCATTATAAATGTGATACCGGGCCAACAGGTGCTAAAAAAGATTGCACGGAATCAGGAGTAAATGGAGGTGGGGACGAATATTTAGAGCCAGCTCCATAGTAAAATCTTAAAACTTTCATTTAACAATTTAAAAACGCAGCTTATATTCTAAGCTGCGTTTTTAAATATGAGGTATTAAGACTTTCAGGGGAGAATCTACATTTAAAGTTCTATTTTTTGCTTGTACCTTTACCCTCATGAATGAAATAACGATAAATACCCCTGCATTACTTTTTCCTGCTATTAGTTTATTAATGCTTGCATATACCAATCGTTTTTTTGCCATAGCTACAAGGGTAAGAACATTGCATGAAGAATACAACCGAGGTGCTAATAAAGAAATAATTATTTTGCAGATAAAAAACCTTCGACGCAGATTGAACATGATTCGTAATATGCAAGCATTGGGTGTGGGAAGTTTTTTATGTTGTATTATTTGTATGTATTGTATTTTTAGAGGATATATGCAAGGGGCTCATGTTTTATTTGTAATAAGTATTTTATGTTTAATAGCATCTTTATTAATTTCTCTGGCAGAAATATTTATTAGTACAAGGGCGCTGGAGCTTGATTTGAGCGATATAGAAGGATTAGAAAAAAGTAGTATGCTTGATATGTTTAAAAGAGATTGATTTATGGCATCAAAATATATTAACATAAAACATTTTTGTATCTCAGCCGTTCATACTTATTTTTTACAAATAAAGCTTTCATTATTTACCTTTGCGCCTTATTTTTTTAAATGAGGTATTACTTACTGTTTATACTATTGCTTGCCAACCATATTTTATTTGCCCAAACAAAACAATATGGTGCTACTAAAATTATATCAACAATAAAAATTGATGGCAAAATAGACGATGCGGCATGGGCTACTATTGCACCCATAAATGAATTTATAACTTCCTTTCCCAATTTCGGTAAAACGCCCATAAAAAAAACAGAAGTAAAGATTGTGTATGACAATACAGCTCTTTATGTATTGGGAATAATGCACGATGATGCAAAAAATATTAGACGCCAATTATCGCAAAGAGATGTTATTGATAGACAAGATTGCGATGCTTTTAGTATTGGGCTAGATACTTATCATGATAAACAAAACGCATTTATTTTTCAAGTAAGTGCAGCAGGTGTGCAAGGCGATGTGAGGCAAAGCAATGCCAATGGTATAGATAGAAGTTGGGATGCCGTGTGGGAAAGCGCCGTATCTATACAAGCAGATAAATGGATAGTAGAAATTAAAATTCCTTTTAGCGCTATTCGGTTTGCAAAAAAAGAAGTACAAAGCTGGGGTTTACAAATTACAAGAAATGGTAGAAAGATAAACGAAAACAATACATGGAGTCCACAAGATCCTAATAAAGATGGCACAATAAACCAATGGGGTACACTAACAGATTTAAAAAATATTGTACCTCCATTAAGGCTGTCTTTTTTACCTTACCTAAGTGGAGGTGTACGCCAATCTCCCACTAGCAATGGAAATACGATTGAGTATTTAAAGAGTGGTGGTATGGATGTAAAGTATGGTATAAACGAAAGCTTTACGGTAGATATGACATTGATACCCGACTTTGCACAAGTACAAAGCGATAACGTACGTTTCAACTTAACGCCGTTTCAAATAAAATTTGATGACTTTCGGCCTTTTTTTACTGAGGGTACGGAGCTGTTTAATAAAGCAGGTTTATTTTATAGCAGAAGAATAGGTGCAGAGCCAATTGGCACAGGCGAAGTGTTGGATTTTGCAAGGAGCAACCCTGAATACATCATCAAAAAAAACCCAGGTATTACTAGATTGTACAATGCCACAAAACTAAGTGGGCGCACAAAAAATAATATTGGTATTGGTGTATTCAATGCAGTTACAGCGCCAATGCGTGCTAGACTTACTAACAATAACACAAAGCAAGATACCACTATATTAACAGAACCTCTTACCAATTACAATGTGTTTGTTTTTGATAAGGCTTTAAAAAATCGTTCATCATATACCATTACAAATACAAATGTTTTAAAACAAAGTAATAGTAGAAATGCCAATGTAATAGGTTTGGATATTTCGTTGTTTGACAAAGCCAATAATTATAATTTGTCTGGCTCAGTAAAGTACAGCAACATTTGGGGAACAGAAGAAAAAAAGGATGGTTTTAAATCAGAACTAAGTGCAGCAAAAATAGGTGGGAAATGGCAATATGGTACTGGTATAAATATAGAAAGTGACAAATACGATCCAAACGATTTGGGGTTTTTGTTAAACAATAATACGTTTGAACATTTTGCAGAAATAAGTTTAAATTATAACAACCCCACTAAAAAATATTTAACCCATCGTTATAAAATTACGTATAGAAACGAATATTTATACAAACCATTTTATTGGAGTACAATAGAACTTGAAGGAACGGCTTTTTTCTTATTTAAAAATTTTTGGGATGTAAATTTTGTAATAAATACGCAGCCTTTAGATTTCAATGATTTTTTTGAGTCAAGAACCCCAGGACTAAAATTAAACAGATTTCCATATTTATTTATTGGTATGGGTGGTAGCAGCGATAGTAGAAAAAAATTATTTGGAGGTTGGTTTATTGGTGCAGCAGAAAGTAGGGTAAAAGATGACCCATTTTTAAAATTAGATTTAAATAGTAGATATAGATTTAACGACCGTTTTCAAATAACTGCTACCTTTAATAGAGAGTTTGATAAAGGGCAATGGGGCTTTTCACACAGAGATACAATGAGCACATTGGTGAAGGACTACAATGATCCTTTTATAGCTTTTAGAAAAATAAAAACTAATAATTTGATACTTGGTGCTCAATATAATTTTACGCCACGTATGAATTGGACAATACGTATGCGCCACAATTGGACAAGAATTGTAAACAGATCATTTCATAAACTAAAAGCCGATGGAAGTTGGAATGATATTGCTTTTATAGATGGGAGAAACAGAAATTTCAATGCGTTTAATATTGATATGTTTTACACCTGGGATTTTAAATGGGGCAGCAGACTTACCCTTGGTTGGAAAAATGCATTAGGCGGAAATGTTGCTTTAGACCCTTACACAAATACAAGCTACACAAAAAATTTAAACGGTATTTTTAATAATCCACATAGCAATGAAGTTACCCTAAAAATTGTTTACTACTTAGATTATTTAAATTTGAAAAAGAAAAAATAATTTCCTATCTAATTAAATAATTTATTCCGCCTACAATTTGTGTATAATTGCCAGTTTTCATAGAGCCTGCAAATTGCCTATCGTACGAAGCATAATAAGTAAAGCTTACTGAGCCTATGCTTTTTATTCTTCCCCTAAAAGCTTTGTCATCAAACGATGAATAATAATTGAGAGATGTAGAACCTACCATCCTTAATTTACCACGCAATGCTTCATTATCGAATGAATTATAAAACCCAATTTGATTACTACCAATACTTTTTATTTTACCTTTTAGCAAAGCATCTTCATAAGGCATAATATAAGTGAATATTAAATTGCCAATACTCTTTATTTTTCCTCTTAGAAATTCATCTTCGTACGATGCATAATAGGTAACCCCGGTTCTTCCAATGTATTTTAATTTACCTTGGTAAGATTTGTCATCATACGATGTATACATTTCTATACGACCATTGTAATTTTCTAGCCTAGAATAATTGGCTACCCTTTCTGAATAATAATCAACTCCATAATTAATCAAATTACCATCTGGCGAAACATTTATAACAACACTTTCATCTAAACCAATAGTAAAAGATTCTGTAGCGCCAGCATTGTTTATATTTACTTTGGCAATACGCTGAGCATTGATTGTAAAACTTCCAACTAAAAATAAACTAAGTATAAAAAACTGTTTCATATCTAAAAAATTTCTTCGTAAAAATAAAGGAAAGAAAGCAGCTAACAGGTATTTTATATACTCTTTTTTTACATTTTAAGTAGAAATTGGCAATAATCGATATGAAATGTTTCAATTTTCCTTGAAAAACTCTTCTACCATAGAAGTTTGCCTCCTTCCAAAATTATATCTATGTAAATTAATTTATACTCATTTTATTTTTATTTCATCCTCAGCAGACGCTTTATCCAAAAAATATATTTTATACATACAAATTTTACTTTCATCAATAAGGTTTACTAGATTTTTAAAAGTAGAAAATTTGCTTGGTTTAATAATTAGAACCGCATCTTTCTTATTAGCTTCTACTCTTTTCTTTTTATCTAATAATATTTTGCGTATGCCAGCAGCTGAATAATCTGTTGTTTTGTACACTGCATTTTTTTCCGCCCCTTCATAATAAAAGAGTTTATTATCAGCAGCAGGTAATAAGGTAATAACGGTACTTTCCGGAATTTCTGTAGGCTCATGTATTGAATCCTTTGGTGTTACCATCCCCATGGTGGTTGTTATACTCATCGTAGTTGTAAATACAAAAAATGTAATGAGTAAAAACCCAAGGTCCACCATTGGGGTAAGATCTACTCTAGTGCTTTTTTTTGTGCAGCGTTTGCCGCCTTTTTTGCTGTTGGTTGTGGTTATCTCTGCCATAGTAGTATGTTTTGTAGTAAGATGAAAAAAGAAAATATTTCCATAAAGGATATTACCACTCATCACACATACTTTACCGTTTGTGAATAGTCTAATTCCATTCATCGCTATTGCATTTAGGATTATTTAACAACTTTATATCTTTGTTCTATCAAACTAAAACGAGCAATAGCTCCAATAATATGAACGCTTTTATAGCCACAAAACTTTTTACTTTTCGCCAGAGAGTAAAGCCACCTTCCTTAAATTGAGCTATATTTAAGGCATTATCAGCCTTAGTATTTGCAGCACTTTTGTGAATTCATAATTACATTTTTTAAACAATTTTTATTTTGTTGAGAATTATTCGCAATGAAATTAAAAGTTGTCAGGCTGAGCTTGTCGAAGCCGGAGCTATTTCTAAAAAATAGCTTCGATATAAAAACAACCGACATCTACAAGCTCAGTATGACAGCAAAATAATTATACAATTTTTTCAATCACAACTAAACCTAAACAACCATGAACTATCAAGATTTTTTTACAAGCTATTGGTGGATATTCCTCATCATAGCATCACTTATTTTTTACAAATTTATTTTACGAGTTTTCTTCGGAATGGTAATTGTACCAGAAGATAAACTCGGCCTTGTAAACAAAAAATTCGTACTCTTTGGTGCAAACAAATCTTTGCCTGATGGTAGAATTATAGCAACAAAAGGCGAAGCAGGTTTTCAAGCAAAAACACTAGCACCAGGTTTATATTGGGGCATGTGGCCTTGGCAATATGGTGTGGCTATGCAATCTTTTGCTGTAATACCAGAAGGTAAAATCGGATTAATTTTAGCAAACGATGGTGCTGAAATACCCACCGGTGCTATACTTGGGCGCAAAATTGATAGCGACAACTTTCAAGATGCACAAAAGTTTTTAGACAATGGTGGACAAAAAGGACGACAGACAGCATACATCACCGCAGGTACGTATCGTATCAACAACTATGCATTTACCATCACCATTGCAGACATGATTATCATTCACGAAAACATGGTAGGCATTGTAACATCGCTTGACGGACACCCTATTGAGAGTGGACAAATAGCAGGTAAGTATATTGATGGCCATAATAATTTCCAAGACTTTGATACGTTTTTAGCAAACGATGGTAACAGAGGTTTGCAACCAACTATAGTGTTGGCAGGTAGTTACAACATCAATCCATGGGCAATACAAATAGAAGAAGTACCCATGACAGACGTACCGATTGGTTATGTAGGTGTAGTAATTTCTTACATTGGTGAAGACGGCAAAGACTTAACAGGTGAGAGTTTTAAGCATGGCAACATAGTAAGCAAAGGCAATAGAGGTGTGTGGATGGAGCCATATGGCCCAGGTAAATATCCTTTTAATAAATACATTATGAAAGTAGAATTGGTACCTACTACAAACCTTGTATTAAATTGGGCTAACACAAGAAGTGAGAGCCATCAACTAGATAAAAATTTGAGTACAATTACCGTTCGTAGTCAAGATGGTTTCCCATTTAATTTAGATGTTTCGCAAATCATACACATACCAGCAACAGAAGCGCCAAAAGTAATTGCACGATTTGGCAGCATGAATAATTTGGTGAGCCAAGTGCTAGAACCCACTATTGGCAACTATTTCAGAAACTCTGCACAAGATAGTGATGTGATAGCTTTTCTTAGCACACGTAAAGAAAGACAACAAGCGGCAAAGGATAATATGAAAGAAGTGTTGGATGAATACAACGTAAATGCGGTGGATACTTTGATAGGAGATATTGTACCACCAGAGAGTTTGATGAAAACATTAACTGATAGAAAGATTGCACAAGAGGAAGAAAAAACATACAGCACACAACGCATGGCGCAAGAAAAACGCCAAGGTATGGAGAAGGAAACCGCCATTGCAGATATGCAAAAAGAAATTGTAAAAGCACAACAAAGTGTGGAGATTGCACAACGCACTGCCGATGCTACCATTAAAAAAGCAGAGGGTGATGCTAGTAGTTTAAAATTGCAAGTAGATGCAGAAGCTACTGCTACAAAAATGCGTGCAAATGCAGAAGCAGAAGCTACCAAGGCACGAGCAGGTGCACAAGCAGAAGCTACCAAACTCAATGCTAGTGCAGATGCAGAGCGCATAAGCAAAACTGGTTTGGCAGAAGCAGAAAAAATAATGGCAATAGGAAAGAGTACCGCAGAAGCGTATGAGCTACAAGTAAAAGCAATGGGTGGAGATAATTTTACGAAGTACAAAATCACCGAAGAAATTGGTAAAGGCCAAATAAAAGTGATGCCAGATATTTTAATTGGAGCAGGAGGAAATGGAACAGACGGTGGTATTAATGGATTGCTTGGAATGAAGTTGATGGAGATGATGGAGGTGAAGAAATAAGTATTCCGTATTGAGTACTTAGTATTTAGACGAAGAAAACAAAAGTGTCAACGATGAAAAAAGTTGACACTTTTTTAAAGGTTTGTTTATGGACTGAAGTACCTTGATTGAGCTTCGGTGGCGACGCTCCGTTCAACAGTATCTCTTTATTCATCTTTTATTATGCAATAGATTTAAGCGTATTTTTGCACTTGTTAAAAAGGAAAGTTTGCTTTTTTGGGGTGTCAGGGTGCGGCACTCATGCGCAGCATCCTGTGGATAAAAAAAATAAGCTCTTTCAAATTAACAAAAGTTCGATACAGTTGGGGTGTCAGGCTGAGCTTGTCGAAGCCGGTCTGCATAAATAAACCCGCCTTCGACAAGCTCAGGCTGACACTATTATAACTTGAAACTAAAAAATAGATTTACTAATTAATTTTACAAAAAATAATAAATGAAAAAATACATTACAACTTCTCTCCTCTTAGCTACTGCTGTTTTTATAACATCTTGCGGCAATGATGAAGAAAAAGATTTGGTAAACGAAGTAAATAAAAATGGCAGTATAGAAACTTCTGTAAGTGTAAATCATTTAGACAGCATACACGATTTGCTTGTTACAAAACATACCGTTTGGACAAATGGCAACACAGCCAAAACAATTGTAAACAGCGATACCATACCTGCGCTTGGCATGACAAATACCGAAGTAGAAGATGAAAGTGGCAATGCAAAAACTGCTACTATAAAAAAGGCTTATGAAATTTTTATAACGGTTAAATAATTCAAAGTTGAAAGTTGAAGGTTCAAGGTTTTTTAAATTCGAAATACCTAGCGAAATAGCAATCAACTAATCAACTAGTAAACCAATCAACTAAAAGAAAATGAAAAAATCAAAAACAATACAACTAGTGCTCATAACAGCGGCGCTTGCTAGCTGTGCAGATAAAAAGAAAGACAACGAATGGAGCACCGGCGATAGCAAAACCTATGTGCGGGCAGATAGCACGGCACCCTACACACGCACGCATCATGGTATGGGAGGGGCATTACTTTGGTTTTATGCATTTAGACCTTATGGTAATTTTAGAAAAGGGCAATACAGAAATGCAGGCTATTATTCCAACGCCATTCCACGAAGCTCCAATATAGGCAGCAATGGTTATAAAAGCGGCATAAGCAGAGGCGGCTTTGGCAGAAGTGGGGCAAGGGCGAGTAGCTAAAGCAGTTGAAGGTTGAAAGTTGAAAGTTCAAGGTTAGCTTCGTTCATTTTGAAGTTTCAATTTTAATCTCAGACTTTGTGTCTTTTTAAATTCATACTCTTCTATTTTTGTCTTAAACCTTCCGCCTAAAAAACCTTGAACCTTCAACTTTCAACTTTGAACTTATTACCATGGAACGCATAAAAATACAACCTCGCAATAAATGGCAAACCGCTGTAGAGCAGTTGGGCTTTGGCTTTCATACTACCGATGTGCCTTATTGGGATGAAAGTGCTTACTATAGGTTTACATTAGCAGAAATAGAAAAAATAGAAACCGCTACCAACAAACTTTGGGAAATGTGTTTGGAAGCTGTGCAACATGTTATAGACAACAACTTGTACGAGAAATTTACAATTCCAAAAAATTATATTCCATACATAGAAAAAACATGGAACGAAGAAGTGCCCAGTATTTATGGCCGTTTTGATTTTTGTGTAAAAAATGGTGCCATAAAAATGCTAGAATTTAACGCAGATACTCCAACCAGTTTATACGAAGCAGGCATTGTGCAATGGTTTTGGTTACAAGATTTTGATAAAAGCAAAGACCAGTTTAACAGCATACACGAAAAACTAATTGCGTATTGGAAATATTTAAAAAATTATTTGCAACAAGGCAAGTTGCATTTTAGTTGTTTAAAAGAAACATTGGAAGACCTTACCAATACGGAGTATATGAGAGATTGCGCCATACAAGCAGGTTTGGATACCAAACTCGTTTTTATAGATGATATAGGTTGGGATGCAGACACTAATAGTTTTTATGACCTACAAAACGAACCCATAAAAAATATTTTTAAACTCTATCCTTGGGAGTGGATGGCTCATGAAGAATTTGGAAATAATATTTTAAAAGATTCCAATAATACTTTTTGGATAGAACCATCTTGGAAAATGATTTTAAGCAACAAAGCAATACTACCAATATTGTGGGAGCTATTTCCTAACAACGAATATTTATTGCCAGCATATTTTACAGACAATGGTATGCAAGATTATGTAAAGAAACCAATCTTAAGCAGAGAAGGTGCCAACATAGAAATGGTAAAACATTTTGGCACTATAGAAAAAACAATGACTATCCGCAATTAGGTGCAAGGTTTATACCATGCGCTAGAAATTGCTGCTACTATTAATCTATCGAATAGTTTAATTCCAAAATACCTTCTATTAAACTTGTAACAGAATTCATTTAGGTAGTTTTGCATATAGCTATCCTTCACACTGTGATGTAATCCCAATATCTTCTTCTTTGCATTACTAATTGCAATGTGTACCCAAGGAAATATTTTTGTTACTTCTTTCTT
>JAYTLA010000114.1:0-5805 GCA_043729825.1 Ferruginibacter sp. | reverse complement strand
TTTAGGTTTACCAAATACCATTGCGGTAAAATTGCTAGAGGGGTCGCCAATAAGGTTTAGCCATTTGCCCTGTAAGCCAATCGTATCAAATTCCATATTGGCAAAATCCATGCTATTCATAATGGATGGTTTTGTATCAATGCCATTTAAACCTGTACAAGTGCAACCCAACGCACCATCTAATCCATTCAATGTGGCTTGTTCTATTTGCAAGGTTTTTATACTAGGCGTAGTGATAAATGTTTTGAGATTTTTCTTCAATTCGTGTATTTCAATAACGTAAGGGTCGTTATCGGTTATCTTGCCTTTGGTAATCGCATTATTAATTTGGTCAAGCAATAGTTTTGCTTTTTGTTTCATGGCAACTTTACCATTTAAGCCGATGTATCTTTTAATAAAATTGATAGAAGCCAATACTTTTTCTTTACCGACCAATTGTTTAAGTGCATCAAATGTTTCGGGTTTTAGCTCAATTTTTATTTTTGTACTCATACTATTGTAGGTATCAATCAGCTTTTTTTGAATGAACTTTATTTGGTCAGCATACGATGATGTTTTACGAATCTTTTTTTCTACTATAGATTTTTGCAGGGAGTTTATAAAACGAAGTATGTCTTCTTTGAGTTTTGTTTTACCGTCCATGTTTACAAAACGCTTTATAAACTTTAATTCTTCGGGGATGCGCTCCACAAATGAAGGTTCAGCTTTGCTAGGAGTAGGAGTAATTTTTACAACTTTTGTAGAAGTTTGTTTAGCAACAACTTTCAATACTGTTTGTTTTGTTGCCTTTTTAGGTTGAGCAACAATTTCATTCAATTTGGTAATAAATAAATCAATGGTCTTTTTTATAGCATCACAGTTTTGGTAAGCATTCCAATCAGTACCATTGTTTGTAGCTTTTCTTACAAATTCATTTCCCTTTTGCAAGGCTTCGGGCAAACTGCTAAAATTGATAGTTTGTATTTTCTCAAAATAATTATTTGTAGTTATCATGGTTAGTATTTTATGCGGCTAATAAGGTTAATTCAAGTTGTAATGCTTCGGCTTCCAATTCAAGCATCAGCACAAGGCTATTTCTTTCTTCTTTTTCAGGTGGTAGTATTATAGGTTTTCGGTTGGTATAGTTCTGTTTGGTATCTTTTATTTGGTTGAACTGCGAAGTGCTAATAGTTAAGCTGCAACTGTGGTTTGTTTGTAATAATTCAATCAGTTTGCTAATATTCCTTTCGTGCAATAAGGCAACCATCTTATCGGAAGTCTTTTCAAAATTGTTTTTCTCTACTAATTCCAAAATATCCTTGTCCAAATAAATATCACCACCCTTTGCTTTAGAGGCCGCCACAATAATTTTAAAATATTCACCCGTTTTAAAAAACGATATACCATTATTGGTTACGATATGTGCGTTTTGTACCAATGATTTTATGAGCATTGCTCCTTTAATAATGGGTACAACTACTCGGTCTTGTATTTGCTCAGATGGATTCCAATTTTCGGGCATTAGAATGCCTTTCTTTGTATCGCCATCATTTGTGGTGTAGCTTACCAACTTACCTTTAAAATCAGAAAAGGCTTGTAATAAATTTCCTGTAATGATGTGGCGGATTCTTCTGTCCACATTATTTTCCTTTGTGTATTTTTCCCAATCAACAAACAACTCACCCATGTTCGGTTGCTCTGTACCATTGCTTGCACCAATGATTGCCATAATATCTTCAGAATAAGAAGCAGGTATTGCCAAATACTTACTGCTATTGGCAATGGCAAAACGCAGTTTCATGGAAGATGGAGCATAAGGGTTTTTCTTTTTGGTATCAATCACAAAGCCCAGGAATACCGCAGGTACAAGCTCGTTGCCATTATTGTAGGTTTCAATCGGATATTTTACACTTCTGCTTACATAAAAAAATTTCAGCATTGTTTCTACATACTGCTTGCGGTTGTTAAAAATCTTTTTAATGTTTTGTATTTGTGCAACCCTTGCTGCATTTAATTCTTGCTCTCTTTCTGCCACTTCTTTTTGCCATGCTTCTTTTCCTTGCTTTTCTAATATTTTGATGATTCGTTTCTCTGCAACAATATTTTTTATTAAGCCATCATATTTTGTATTGGTTTCCGTTTCTTCTTCTTTCAATCGATGTTCAATATCTGCATGATATTGTTGCACTAATTCAGCTTGTAAAATAGATGAATCTTTTCCTTTGAGGGATTCAGTCAACAAATTTTCTAGTTCCGTTTTGGTAAAAGGTTTTTTCAACACATTTGCACGTACCGTTTCCATAATGCTATCATCCCCAAAAGAACTGTCACTACCCTTACCCATTTTTATAATGCGGTTGTTGATGGTTTCTGTTTCCAAGTTCATGGCTTCTACTTCTAAATCATATTCCCCTACTTGTTTTAAATATTCTACGTAATCGCTATAACGTTCTGCAATCTCATTGTAAAAATCTTGTTGCATTTTGGTAGAAAGTACCGCAACTCTGCCCGATACTTTGTGCGCTGCATCTTCGCTTGTGTTAGCTTCCTGTCCGCCACTATCTGCTTTTGCATTTTTAAGGTGCAAAGGGTCGTCCAACAATTCATTTACTTCGTGGTTTTCGGTGAGGTAATCTTTTACAATTTTATCGCCATACTTATTTAAAAAGTCGGGTACATCTAAAATTTTGTTTGATTGTTTTTGATTTGAAGCCGTATTGGCATCCAATGATTTTAATTTTTTCTGCAACATCATCATCAATCTTTTTTCCGCAGGTATGGCAGATGTTACATAATCGTAAATTGGTTTTAGAATTTGTCCTGTACGATTTATTCTACCACGCTTTTGCACTTCGGTATTAATATCTAATTCCGCTTGCAATACAATCATTACTCTTTGCCTCACTTCCGATGCAGGTACTTTAGCAGTTGGTATTGCATGTGCAGATGCGCCTGTACTACCCGATTGGTTAATCATCAATACATCTACTTCATTGTTATTAAATTGGCGAAAGGCATCATT
Organism: Ferruginibacter sp.; assembly: GCA_043729825.1. Taxonomy (GTDB): domain Bacteria; phylum Bacteroidota; class Bacteroidia; order Chitinophagales; family Chitinophagaceae; genus Ferruginibacter. The sequence continues at coordinate 2,804 of JAYTLA010000114.1, read as the reverse complement.
GGTATTGATGCGTTTTCTTGTTAAGATTAAACCCTTGCCTGTTTTAGTATTGAGTTGCAGTTCATATTTTCTACCTGTAACTTCTGCCACGGTAAAACCTGCCTTCGTTATTTTTTGTATGATACTATCAATGGGAGAAATCGTAATACCGGTAGAAGCTATTTTTATCTTTTCAAAAATGCGATAATATTCTGCTTGTGCATCCATTGGTAAATCACTAATCGCAAATTTTTTGTGTATCAACATACCATCTACATCTTTTTCAGAATAACGTAAAATGCCATCTAAACCTCTACGCAGTACTTCTGTAAAATCTGCATTAATGGTATCGCCATCACTTACAATTGCACCTCTTTCATTTTCCATTTGTTCAATAAAACTGCCCATAGTAGAAGCAAATGCAATAATGGGTTTCTTACCCTCTTTTAATCGTTTAATGGCTTGCTCTGCCACCGCTTCTGCTTTTAGCGAAAACAACATTTGGTTAATTACCTGAAAAACTTTTGAAAAGTATGGTTGGTTATCTACACCTGCTTGCGTTGTGCCTTCCCGTAGGTTTACTTCTTTGCCTTCTACAACTGCAATTTTATCTAACTCCTCTACTTGTGCATCCACATGCGCCGATTGAAAAGCAATAATACCTCGGAGTATTTCTGTGATGTTATCTGCAATAGCTCGGTGTTCTTCGCTCTTTGCATCTAAGTTTAAATAATTTACTTCAATACCTTCAAAACTTCTTTCACGGCGTATCATTTGCCCTTCGGCAACAAGCTGTGAAGACAATACTTCTTGCAATGCTACACCGCCTCTTGTAATGGCTTCTACTAAATCATCTTTGCTCATGTTACAATCTGCAATAGATGTTTTCATGGCATATATGGGCATGTTATCAGGGCGTTTTGCAAAAGTGGCGGATAAGAAAACCATGCCCCTTGTTTTACTTACTACATGTTGCAAAAATTCTCCTGTGTTAGATGAGCCGCTTGAGTTATGTGCTTCATCTAAAATAAAAATATTATCTTCTGCAATGGCTCTTAAAAAGTTTGGTTTTTCAGGTTTCTTTTCGGGAGAATTAAATTGAGAATAAGTAGCTAAAACAAAATCATATTTTGAAGGAACAGTTCTTTCTTCAAACACTTTGTTTTGTTCTGTAGAAGCAGGAGCTTGGTACATAATATTTCCATCTTCATCTTTTATATCTGTTTTTGATTCTTTACCGTTTACAATAAAAGGTTTTAAATGCCCCGAACTAATGGCAGATAAATCTCTATAAATATCAGAAAACAAATTTGCTTTTTCTGTTAAGAAAACAGGTTTTACGCCTTGCAAAACGGCGTAGCGTATCATGGCTGCGGCAACCCTTCCCTTACCAATTCCTGTTTGGTCGCCAATTATCATCCCTTGGTTTCTAGCTTCGATATTATATATAGCCATTGCCACGGCATCTATTTGCTCGGCAGATAATACTTTGCACAAAGCTGCTTTGTTAGGATATTTAAGCCGATGCCTAACAAAATTATCTATGTCGCCACCCACTTGTTCTTTGATATACAGCATAGCAGTTGCTGTTTCAAAAGCCATGCTATCGGGTACTTGGGTATCTAAAACAATACAGGCTTCGGAGGCAGGTTGATAAGGAGAATTTAATTCATCGAAGCCAAATAAATATTGCAATGCTTGTGCTTCTTTTTCTAGTAAACTATAATTCTTTTTCATGGTATTATGTTGTGTTGAATTTTGCATCGCATCTTCAACTCTATAAAATAATTCATCAAATGTTTTTACTACAAAATCTTTTGAAGGCTGATAAACAGGTGCAGCTCCTTCAGGTTTGTGTTTTCTTCCATCAATCAAAATCATTCTCACATCAAAAGATGTTCCTTGCCTTGAATATAATTTTGCACCATCAATATTGATAACATCTTTTACAAAATATCGGCTGTATAGATAATTGAAAAAAATACGATTTCTGCCTGCCTGTATTCTACCCTTATCATCCCACTTAGTATGTCCACCGATTATGATAGCAGCTTTTCCATCATGCGCCATACAATCTAGTGTGCGTAATGCCATAACATGCTCCAATGGTTTTATAGGAGAAGTATCATACATCGTAGGCTTATCCATACTGCCAAAAGGAGGGTTAGTAAGTACCGCATTAAAATGATGTTGTACATCAAAGAAAACTTTTGTAGCATCCCTGTTCCAAACATTTGCAAAGCCCTGTGTTTTTAAATTGGCATTGCGTACTTTATCTATTTCATTTACATACACCCTATCAGGATTAGCAGCAATGGTAAGTAAGCCATTACCTGCGGAAGGTTCAAAAGCATATCCACCATTGATTTGAAGTTTGTCTAATTCACAAAACACACCTGCCAAATAACCAATTGGTGCAGGGGTAGAATATTGTTGTAGCAAAATACTTTGAGAAGTACGGTGAGAAAGGTTTACCTGTGAGTGGTAAAGTTCTACAATATTATCAAAGCGTTCTTTTACAGAAATATTTTCGTGTGCCAATATTCTTGCACGTTTTACAATGGCAAGCTCTGTTAATTCTTTTACAAGCGTTTTATCTACTATACCAAAACTTGCAGCCAATTTTTCAATGGACGTTTTGTTGTACTTTATTTTTTGTTGTAAAGCTGTTTCTACTTTTTGCACAAAAGCAATATGAGTTGGTAGCATGATTAGAATAATTGAAGGAATAAAAAAGCAGGCACGAAGCCTGCCTTTTTTAAATAACGGGAACAATGAAGCCCGATGGAAAATATTGTACAACAAAACGATTGTCCCAAACATTG
>JAYTLA010000113.1:0-22017 GCA_043729825.1 Ferruginibacter sp. | reverse complement strand
GCTTGTACAATATGAGCAAGAAGACTTGATGAAGTTTAGAAACTTTGGTCAAAAATCTTTGAGCGAAATAGATGCAGTATTGCAAGATAGAGGATTGAGTTTTGGTATGGACTTAAGCAAGTTGAAGATAGACGACGAAAATTAATTAGCTAATTAGCCAATTCGATAATTTGCTAATGAAGTACTTGCAAAATTGAAATGCTGTTTGATTTAAAAAAATTAGCAAATTAGCACATTAGTAAAATTGAACACTTGCGATATTTGAATACTGATTGATTTGAAGAAATTAGTAAATCAGCATATTAGCAAATTAGCACATTATATCACTAGCCTATAATTCCTGACACGGTATAGGTGAATTAAAAACAAAAAAGTCATGCGTCACGGAAACAAACAGAACAACCTTAGTAGAACAGCTTCTCATAGAAGAGCGTTATTGATGAACCTAGGTTGCCAATTAATTACTTACAAAAGAATTACTACAACTGTAGCAAAAGCAAAGGCACTTCGTACATACATTGAGCCGCTTATTACAAAAACAAAAGCTACAGATAGCAAAGATGCTATTAGCCACAATCATCGTATTGTGTTTAGTTACTTAAACGATAAAGCTGCGGTAAAAGAATTGTTTACAGTAGTAGGCCCAAAAGTAGTGGGTCGCCCAGGTGGATACACACGTATCATTAAGCTTGGTGCACGCCAAGGTGATAATGCCGAAATGGCTATGATTGAGTTGGTCGATTTCAACGAAATATACGGAAAAGGAATAGGTACTGCTGCTGAGCCTGCTAAGAAAACCCGTAGAAGCGGTGGTGCTGGTAAAGCTAAAGCTGCAACTACAGATGAAACGATTACAGATGCTGTTATTGAAACCACACCAACTGCAAAAGCAACTACAGCAGGTGGAGATAATTTTACGCTTATAGAAGGGATAGGTCCAAAAGCGGCGGAAGTGTTAGTGGCAGGTGGTATTGATAGTTTTGCAACATTAGCTGCAACACCTGCTGAAAAAGTAAAAGAGATATTGGAAGCTGCAAATGCAAGAGTAGGTCATTTAGACCCTACAACTTGGGCACAGCAAGCACAATTGGCTGCTGATGGGAAGATGTACGAATTGAAAGTTTTACAAGACAGCTTAACAGGCGGCAAAGCATAATTTATGCAATTATAAAATTTATATAAGGCTCCGATATTTTTATCGGAGCTTTTTTTATATCATTGTGAAAAATAAAATAGATATTATTACATGACAAATAACGATTCTATAAAAGCAATATTATTATTAGAAGATGGTACATTAATAACAGGAACTGCTTTTGGAAAAATTGGCACTACCACTGGCGAAATTTGTTTTAACACTGGTATGACAGGCTATCAAGAAGTATTTACAGACCCAAGTTATTACGGGCAAGTTTTAATAATGAATAGTGTACACACAGGTAACTATGGCGTAAAACCAGACGATGTGGAAAGCGATAGTGTAAAAGTGAAAGGCGTAATTGGTAGAAATTTAGAAGAAAAATATAGTCGTTTTTTGGCAGATGATTCTTTGCAATCTTATTTTGAAAAACAAAACGTAGTAGCAATAAATGGAGTAGATACTCGTGCATTGGTAGCGCATGTACGTGAGAAGGGAGCTATGAATTGTATCATATCTTCGGAAACAGATGATGTAGTGTTTTTAAAAAAGCAATTGGCAGTAGTGCCATCGATGGCGGGTTTGGAGCTAGCTTCAGAAGTAAGTACTGCAGAAACATATACATTAGGAGATGAAAATGCTGATGTAAGGGTGGCCGTGTTAGACTTTGGTATTAAAAGAAATATTTTAAAATGTTTGGTAGAGAGAGGGGTTTTTGTAAAAGTATTTAATGCTAAAACAAGTTTTGAAGAGTTAGAAAAATTTAATCCAATAGGCTATTTTATAAGCAACGGCCCCGGAGATCCAGCCCCTATGGAGTATGCTATAAAAACGGTGAAGCAAATAATGGAGGCAGATAAACCATTGTTTGGTATTTGTCTTGGCCATCAGTTATTAGCATTGGCAAATGATATTCCTACGTATAAAATGAAAAACGGACACAGAGGATTAAATCATCCGGTGAAAAATATTATTACAGGCAAGAGCGAAATATCTACCCAAAACCATGGCTTTGGTGTGGATGCAAAAGCAGTACATGAAAACCCAAATGTAGAAATTACGCATGTAAATTTGAATGATGATAGTATTGAAGGGATAAGAATAAAAAATAAAAAAGCGTTTTCGGTACAGTACCATCCCGAAGCTACGCCAGGCCCGCATGATAGCAGGTATTTGTTTGATGATTTTGTGGGGATGATGAAGAAGGGTTGAAGGTTGAAAGTTGAAGGTTGAAAGTTTTTTTTGGAATCAATCTTCATTATTTTTTTATTTATTTACAAAAAAAGAAAATGAAAATAGCCATCATAAACGGGCCAAACTTAAACCTACTCGGCAAAAGAGAAGTGGATGTTTACGGAAACGAACCTTTTGAATCGTATTTAGAAAAGTTGAAAACGATTTTTCCTAATATTGCTTTTGAATATTTTCAAAGTAATGTAGAAGGGGAATTGATAAACGCTATACAGCATTATGGCTTTTCTTACGATGGTATTATCTTAAATCCTGGTGGTTACACACATACATCTGTTGCCCTCGGCGATGCAGTAGCAGCCATTACTACAAAAGTAATAGAAGTGCATATTTCTAACATTTTTGGCAGAGAAGAAATTAGAAAAATCTCACACGTATCGGCAAAGTGTGTGGGAGTTATTAGTGGGCTGGGGTTGAAGGGGTATGAGTTGGGGGTGAAATATCTTTTAGAATCTAATGATTAGGATTCTAAAAGATTCTTCATTTCTTTTATCTGCATTTTAAATAAATCTAACCCCTCAAACTGCCCTTGTATAAAACTATTGTCTTCCAACTTGCCAATAACTTTATTCATTTCATTATTGTTTTCATATACCATTTTACGGTATGGGTTAGTATAATCTTTTTCTCTCGATTTGAGTATGCCTTCGGTCATCCATTGTTTTGTATCAATGGTTTGTTGCAATAAATCGTTGAATAGCTCTGCAGTAAATTGTTTTGGAGTGATGTTTAATATTTCGAGTAAAGAACAATACGCATGTTCCAATAAATCTTTTGTATAATCATTGCCTTCTACTTTGTAACGGTTGTGCATATCTGCCCACCCACTAATATTGTTTGCAACCACATCTACTTTTATTTTATTTACAGCAGATGTTTTCATCAACTGCCCGCCAATATTCATAAAGTTCACACGAGTAATGCTTGCTGGTAAAGATTTTTTAAAGTCATCGAAATTGGTAAAACTATTTTGCTTAAAATGTTCGATTAAATTTATTACACCATAATACTGAACAAGCTCTTTAAAAATTTTTATACTCTGTGGTACTTTTATGATTTTTGTTTTTCGACTGGTATTTTCTATTCCATTTGTTAGAGCTTCACCGTTTTCAGTTACCGTTAATTTTTCTAATACTTTGATGGCTCCAAATATTTCATTGACCGTGTCGGGAGCTAAGTAATCGTATTCTATCAATTGTTTTTTCTCTATTCGTTTGTCTCTGTCTTTGTATTTCCATGCATTTCGTTCTAGTGCATACATATTGTACATAAACCAATAAGCAGGCATAATAACGAGTTGGTCGTTTGCCATATCGTTGCTCAACAAGCTAAATGGAATTGTTACGTTTAACTCTGCAGGAAAATCGCCTTTGGCAATAATTGTAAATGATGCAAACTTGCTATTGTGTTTTAAACTTACACAAAGCCCCGGCCAAAATCCACGTCCTGCTTGTATTTCGCCATCTGCCCCACGGCTATTGTGGTTGCTTCCTATTGTAGCACCTGCAGCCATATTGCTTTGTCCCATAATCATGGCTGCACACAAAAATGAATTGTTGTGGTGTTGCTCGTGGTTAGGAAATATTAATGAGTTCAACACTTCACAACAAGAAATAGTAGAGTTGTTGCCCAAGTAAGAATTGATTAATCTTGCCCCATATTTTAATTGCGAATGGGCTGCCATTATAAAACGAACTGCTTTTACGCCATAAAAAATTCTACAACCATATCCTACAATTCCGTTTACCAATTCGCAACCTTCGCCTACTTGTGTTTTGCGGGCTGCATCGCTATTGAGGGTTACATTTTTAATTTTAGTGGCTCCTTTTAAATAAGCATCTGCACCTATCCATGTATCTTTAATGATTCCACAATTTTTTATAACTGTACGTTCGCCCACTTTGCCATAGTAGCCTCGCTTTTCGTCTAATTCTTTTTGTGTAAATTTTTTAAACTGCTCCATTAATAAATCTTCATCTCTATACTTGCTCCACATATAGGCATCGCCAGGTAGCATACCATTAAAAGGTAAAATACTTCGGCCGCCGTTTTCATTGCATACTTCCACCCATGTTCTTATGTTTTCGGCTTCTCCTTCTTTTATAATACCGTTACCAAATTTTGCATGGTCTGTACATGTCAACTCGTTTACGTTTGCTATCATCACATCGCTTGCAATAATGTAATGACTTAAAAAATTTACATTGTCTAAGCAAATATTATCTCCAAGGTCGCTGCTAATGATGGTACTGTTGTATAATCCAACAGGCATTCTAAAATTGTGAAACTCTCTATAAAAAGGTTGTAGTACACCAATACGCACCAAGCCATAAAATTTACAATTTTTTATAAGCCCTGCTGTAAAATTTTCTGACACCAACACATTGTTCCAATTGTCGGATGTGTTTCTGTTATGAATGAGTGTATCTAATTCTAATGCAGTAAGTGCACGGTATTTTTTTCCTTCGTTCTGTATATCTCGAATATGATATTCGTTTGCCCCTTCGGGAATATATTTTGGGTCTATAAAGTTATAGCCTAGTTCTTCTACTGGGTGTGTTTGTATGATGTTCATAATAAGAGGCCCCACCTATCCTCCCTGAAGGGGAGAGAAATCTCGAAGATTTTAGCGAAGATGGGAGTTATTTTTTTTGTTATTAATTCATGAAACAATAAATCTAATTATAATTTCTTAAAAAGTAAAGCTATTATTCGATATCTGAATATACTTTGCATTTACATGGACTTCCAAGTCCCCCTTCGGGGGGATTTAGGGGGCTTTTACGCTTCGATAAAAGATGAATGAAGGTATGCCGATGAAGTGAGTGACATCCCTACATTTGTGTAGGGAATGATGACTATAGCTGTGTTTTAGCTCTGGCAATCCCGACACGAAGTGTCGGGATTGCCAGAAAAATTATCACTTTATACAAAGAGCTTAAATTTTGTAATGTGTTTTTATTTGAGCATTGAAAGTTGAGCGTTGATTATTGAGCGTTTTAAAAGATACAAATAAAAATATTCAATGTTCAATTTTCAATAATCAATGTTCAAGTTTTTTGGCTTCTTTTCTGTTCAGGGTTTTTATTCCACCGTCACACTCTTAGCCAAGTTTCTCGGTTTATCTACATCTATCCCTTTTGCAATGCCGGTAAAATACGATAGCAATTGTAGCGGTATTACGCTTATGATTGGTGCTATCAATTCGTCGGCGGGTGGTATTGCTATTACATCATTGCTAAGGGTTGGACTGATGTCGTCGCCTTCGGTAATGATGGAAATTATTTTTCCTTTGCGTGCTTTTATTTCTTGCATATTGCTCACAATTTTTTCGTGATACGAATCTTTTGTAGCAATAAAAACCACAGGCAAATTTTCATCTACCAATGCAATAGGGCCGTGTTTCATTTCTGCAGCAGGATAACCTTCTGCATGTATGTAAGAAATTTCTTTTAGTTTCAATGCACCTTCCAATGCTATCGGAAAATTATAACCACGGCCTAAAAATAAAAAGTCGTGTGCATCTTTATATTTTAATGCAATCGTTTTTATATGTTCTGCATTTTTAAGAATGGATTCTACTTTTTCAGGCACATCGGCAAGCTCTGTAAGCAAGTGAAGGTAACGCTCAAGGGTAATGGTACCTTTTTGTATAGCAATGCGCAAAGCCATCATGGTTAATACCACCAACTGCCCTGTAAATGCTTTTGTAGATGCTACACCAATTTCATGTCCAGCATGTGTGTATGCGCCTGCGTGGCTTATGCGTGCAATAGATGAGCCCACTGCATTCACCACACCAAAAATAAATGCACCATTTTCTTTTGCTTTTTCTAATGCAACAAGCGTGTCTGCCGTTTCGCCACTTTGTGAAATGGCAATAATAACATCGCCTTTATTTACAATCGGATTACGATATCTAAACTCCGATGCATATTCTACTTCCACTGGAATGCGGCAAAGCTCTTCAATAATATACTCTGCCACCAAACCCGCATGCCAACTCGTTCCACAAGCCACAATCATGATGCGGTCTGCATTTTTTATTTGCTCTATGTTGTCGTCAATGCCCGCCATGGTTATTGTACCCGCTTCTGCATGTAAGCGACCACGCAAACTATCTAATATGGTACTCGGTTGCTCATATATTTCTTTGAGCATAAAATGGTCGTAGCCACCTTTTTCAATAGCCGCTAATTCCATATCCAATTTTGTAATGAATGGTGTTATTTTTTCGTTACCAACATTTTTTAGAATCAATTCATTAGGCCTTACAATGGCCAACTCATAATCGTTTACATACACCACTTCTTTTGTGTATTCAATTATTGGCGATGCATCGCTTGCTAAAAAATGTTCACCCTTGCCAATACCAATAACGAGTGGGCTTCCCTTGCGTGCAGCAATAATTGTTTCAGGGTCATGTTTGTCCAACAATAAGATACAATATGCACCAGTAATTCTTTTTAATGCAATGCGCACCGCTTCTTCCAACGTGCAATCATTGTTGAGTAAAATATCTTCAATAAAATTGAGTAACACTTCTGTATCGGTATCGCTTGTAAACGTATAATTTTTGCTAAGCAATTCTTTTTTTAGAAGCGCATAGTTTTCAATAATACCATTGTGTATCATGCTCAGTCTGCCAGTGCTGCTCGAGTGTGGGTGACTATTTCTATCGCTCGGTTCGCCATGAGTAGCCCAACGAGTGTGCCCAATGCCTATATTCGCATTCACATTTACCCCTACAAGGCTTTCTTCTAGCTCCGAAACTTTGCCTTTCTTTTTGTACACATCTAGCTTTCCATCGTGAAGCAAAGCCACACCACTGCTGTCGTAACCTCTGTATTCCAATCTTTTAAGTCCCTTTAAAATGATGGGGTAAGCTTGCCTTGGCCCCGTATATCCTACAATTCCACACATAATTTGCTGTATTATTTTATATGCAATATTATTGAAAATTGGGGGTTGTACCTATTTTATGATGGAGGTAATTATTTTTTTACAAATGGATGATGGAGAGGATGATTCTTATCGATAAATCATTTATTCAGCTATTTATTAAGAAATGGATTCTGCAATATTTTTTATAAACTTTCTTTCCTTCGTTTTTGTGGGTGACATAAATCATAAAAACTTAAACTCATCCCCATCAAACAACCCTTTATCGCTCAGTTTTAAATGCGGGATAACCAATAGTGCCATAAAGGATAATGTCATAAAAGGCGCTTCCATACTGCTCCCTAGCACTTTTGTTGCAAAATTATTTATGTTAGTATAATCAGCAGCTACTGAAAAACCATCATTGGCACTCATAAGCCCAGCAACTGGCAAAGGCAAAATTTTTTCCTCGTTTAACCCAACAGCACTCACACCACCTTTTTCTTTTATAGCCAAGTTTACCGCTTTGCATATGCTATCATCGTCCACACCTACTGCTACAATATTGTGGCTATCGTGCGCTACAGAGCTAGCAATGGCGCCATGTTTCAAACCAATATTTTTTATAAAAGAAATAGCAATGGGGGCATCATGATAACGATTTACAACTACTATTTTTAAAATATCTTTTGCGACATCTGCTACCAATAATCCATCTTTTATTGTAGTAGGTTTTATCAATTTATTAGTAATGAGTTGCCCTTCTAAAGCTTCTATCACAAAAATTTCTGTTTGGTTTTCTTTTGCTTTTAATGCAAAATCTACTATTCGCTTTTCTTTGCAATCAAATTTATTTATCGGATGTATTGCTACAGATTTAATAAATGTTTTTCCATTTTCAGCTATCAATGCGCCATCAATATAAGTTTGTGCTACATCAAAATGTATTAAATTTTTTACAACAATAAAATCTGCAGCATCGCCATCTCTTAATATTCCATTATTCATTTTGTAATGTAATACTGGGTTTATGCAAGCTGCTTGTAATACTTTAAAAATATCTATTCCTTTTGCCACAGCACGAGCGCACAATTGGTTTATATGTCCTTCAGCCAAACTATCAGGATGTTTATCATCGCTACAAAACATTATGTTCTCGTAATGCTCATGCATCAAGTCTATTAATGCATCAAAGTTTTTAGCAGCACTTCCTTCACGAATCAAAATTTTCATTCCAAATGATAATTTATCCAATGCTTCTTCTGCAGTAAAACATTCATGATCGGTACTCATACCTGCATCAATATATTTTTTTGCGGTTTCGCCACGTAGGCCAGGTGCATGTCCATCTACAGGTTTTTTTATTTTTTTTGCGGCAGCTATTTTTTGCATCACTTCTTCATCTCCATGTAGCACACCAGGAAAATTCATCATTTCGCTCAAATAAAAAATATCTTCCATTGCCAGCAGTGTTTCTACATCTTTTGAATTCAACGCAGCACCAGCTGTTTCAAAAATAGTAGCAGGTACACAACTCGGGGCGCCAAAATGAAATTTAAATGGCACCGTTTTTCCATTCTCTATCATGAAATGTACACCATCCACACCACACACATTGGCTATTTCGTGTGGGTCGCTTATAGTACCCGTTGTGCCATGCAGTACTGCGAGCCTTGCAAACTCACTTGGAATAAGCATGCTGCTTTCAATATGTACGTGGCTGTCTATGAAACCAGGAAGTATGTAGGGCTCATGTTGTAGGGTTGAAGCGTTTAAAGGTTGAATGGACTTTATTATTCCATCTACTACTTCTATTTCTCCATAAAAAATATTTTTATTGGGTATATCTACAATGTTTCCTTTTATGTTAAATGTATTTTTCACCGTTAAAATGTGTGTTTAGCCGTTTGTAATATTATTTTGGTTTTAGAAGTTGTAAATGTAAGGATAGCTATACATTTGTGTTGCAAAAATGTTTTGCTAACAATTAAAAACAAACAAAATGAAAATGTTTAAGAAATTATTATTTGCCGGTTTAGCCTTTGCAACATTAAGTGTAAGTGCACAAACAGCTGACGAAATTGTGGCTAAAAATATTAAAGCTATGGGCGGTGCCGCAAAATTAGCAACCCTTACCTCTGTAAAAATGACTGGTACAATGAGTGCTCAGGGTCAAGATTTTCCTGTTACATTTACAACGTTACACCAAAAAGGGGTAAGAATTGAATTTGAAGTAATGGGAACATCTAATTATTATTTAGCTAATGCTGAAAAAGGATTTATTTTTATGCCAATTGCACAAATGCAAGAACCAAAAGAAATGGAAGCAGAACAGTATATTTCATTTGCAAAGCAAATGAATTTGCAAGGTGCTTTCTTCAATTACAAAGAAAGAGGAATAAAAATTGAATTAGTAGGTGCTGAAAAAATGGATGGAGTGGAAGTTGACAAACTAAAGGTTACTTCAAAAGAGGGTAAGTCATCTAGTTATTTTATTGATAAGAAAACTAGCAGACTTGTTAAAACAATTGGAACGGGTAAAGGACCTGATGGAACAGAAATGGAACTGGAATCAACTTTTAGCGATTATAAGCAAAATGAAGGAGGATATTGGTTTGCTTACACTTTAACTACACCAAATGGCCCAATTTTATTTGATAAAATTGAAACAAATATAACAGTTGATGAAAGTATTTTTAAGCCATAATATTTTATTTTAAATTTCTCTTAAAAAAATGCCTCTGAAATTTTCAGAGGCATTTTTACTATTATCAATATTTTTAAGAAAATAATCGAGCTTTTTTATTTCACATCCACTCCATCATTCAACTCCGCATCTACCAATATTCTACCACAGTTTTCACAAACCATTATTTTTTTACGCAGTTTTATTTCACTTTGTTTTTGTGGAGGTATAGCATGAAAACATCCACCACAACTATCTCTTTCTACTGCCACTACCGACAAACCATTGCGGTAGTTTTTTCTAATCCGATCGTAGCTAAGCAGCAAACGCTCATCTACATGAGCTCTTGCAGTGGCAATATCTTTGCTGTAATGTTTTTCTTCTTTTTCTGTTTCGCTAATTATTTTTTCTAGCTCGCTTTTTTTACCACTCAAGTTTGTTTCTTTTGTAGCTACTGCTTTTTTTGCAGCCTCAAGTTGATGTGCTTTTTCAGCTATTTCTTCGTTAGCGTCTTTAATATGTTTTTCGCAAAGCTTTTCTTCAAGCTGTTGCATTTCAAGCTCTTTGTTTATAGCATCAAACTCACGACTATTTTTTACATTTTCACTTTGCTTTTCGTATTTAGCTATCAAAGCCTTCGCTGCTTTAATAGCTTCTTTACGTTGCTCTATAAATTCGGTAATTCCATTTATCTCTTCTTCTACACGAGTTTGGCGTGCATGCAATCCTTCAATTTCATCTTCAAGGTCTTTTACCTCTATTGGCAATTCGCCTTTTAGTATCTGTATTTCATCCAGCTTACTATCTATTTTTTGCAAACGTACGAGGGAGGTCAATTTTTCTTCTACTGAAAATTCTTTAACTGCTGCCATAATTTTACTAGTCTTTAGTGCTTTTTACGAAACAAAATATTGCACAGGGTTGGTATTAACGCCTGTTTTTAGGAGCGCAAAGTTAGGGAATTTATTGCTCAAAAGTTCAAATAGTAAGTCTAACGTAAACTGCTCACTTTCAAAATGTCCAATATCTGCTAGCAAAAGCTGGCCATCGGAGTCAAAAAACTCGTGGTATTTTACATCTGCAGTTATGTAAATGTCTGCCCCCGCTGCCTTTGCTGTATTTATAAGAAAACTACCAGCACCTCCACAAAGGGCTACTTTTTTAACTTTTTTACCCGTTAAAGCAGTATGACGAACAACATTTACTTTGAAAATTTGAGTAATTTTCTTTAAAAATTCACTTTCATCCACCTCTTGGGGTAGGTTTCCTATAACGCCGCTGCCAGTTTCTTGATAACTATTTGCCAAATTATAAATATCATGTGCTATTTCTTCATAAGGATGATTTGCCTTCATGGCATGTACAATTTTTGCTTGCAACCATGTTGGAAAAATGACTTCTACTTTCATTTCATCGGCCATATCTCTTAACCCAATTTTGCCTTTTGTTGGGTTGGCATTGTTGTCAGGTTTAAAAGTACCTATGCCAATTGTGCTAAAACTACACTCGCTATAATTACCAATATTACCTGCGCCAGAGGCAAACAATGCGTTGGTTAATTGTTCTGCATTTTCTTTGGGTACAAACACAACCAATTTTTGTAAAATATTTTTTTTGCTCGATAATATTTGCACATTTTCTAGCCCAATTTTCTCTGCCATTTTTCCACTTACACCATGCAGCACATTATCTAAATTGGTATGAATGGCATAAATGGCAATATCGTTTTTTATGGCTTTGATGATGGTACGCTCCACATAATTTTTACCATTTATTTTTTTGAGCCCACTAAAAATAATAGGGTGATGTGACACTATTAGATTGCATTTTTTATCTATTGCTTCTTGTACTATTTCTTCTGTACAATCTAAACTTATAATCAAACCAGTGCAAGGCATACTTCCATTACCTATAATCAAACCTGCATTATCATAATCTTCTTGTAAAGATAGCGGAGCAGTGGTTTCTAAAAAGTTTGTGATTTGGTTTATGAGCATTTGTAAAAGATAAAGAAATTAAATAGGGGTTTATTTACAGCTTACCATTTTTCCATTTTTAAAGCATCTATTTCTTTAAAATGGTTATCATTTGTAACTAAAACACAATTATTTTGCTTTGCAATTGCTGCAATCCAAACATCATTTGTTGGTAAGGGGTTCCCTTTTTTGTAAAGCGAAGCAATTATTTCGCCATAATATTTTGAGGTTTCTACATCCACATTTAAAACAATACATAATTCTAATAATTGCGTAAGTTTTTTTAAATGCTTGGCTTTATTTATCACTCTATTTATGCCAGTATATAATTCTCCAACAACAATACTTGGCAAATAAAAACCTCCGAGTTTATTTATTTTATCTGCATATTTTTTATTGCCGTCAAAAATTTCAATAACAATATTTGTATCCAGTAAATAATTATTTCCAATCATCAGCATGTATAGTTTCGGCTGTTTCTTTAATAGCATTCCTCATTTCGGTGGCTTCTTTTTTTGTAAGTATGCCAACAAAATCGTAAATACTTCCTTTTTTTGCTTTTGGTCTATTCGTCTTGCTCAAAGTTGTTTCTAACTCTTTTAAAGTTGTTTCATCTGTTACTTTTAGCATTTTTTCTATTAAATGTATTTTTCTTGCGTCTGCATACATATTTCACCTCCTTTTTTATAAAACAAATCTAGTTTTTATTTTTAAATTATTCATAAACCATTTTCTATAATCGTTTCTTTTGAAGTAACTATTATTTCTAACCAAAATGCGCCCCTATGCCCAAAACAACACTTTTATCAATTTAAATGCAACATTCACAAACATTCTTGTACTTTTGTACTTAAATCAAAATTAACTGAAATTATATTACGCAGTGCAACGTTATTTCACTTTGTAGTATCTTCTCACAAACTAGCATACTTATATGAAAGCGAAAAACATTTTTCTAGTCTTAATTGCTTTATTGGCAATTTCTGTTGCTGCTTGTAAAAAAGATACTATAGCAGACCCAACACCAGTTGATCCCACGGCGCCAACAGCCACTGTAAATTATGTTTCAAAATCTTATTATTTTGGTAATATACAAAATTCTAATATTTTAGATACTGGGGAGTGGTCGCATTATTTTTATGATAACTTAAAAAGACTAACTACAATAATAGATACTTCCTTAGAAATTGGAGTGCCAGCATCAACTAGTTTTGATAAAAAATCATATTTTTATAATGGAAATGACTCATTTGCTAGCAGATTTAATTCTATTTCATTTGCAACACGTTATTCTCGTAGGGACACAGTAAATAGTTTTTATTTCTACAATGCATTGGGACAATTGGTTATTGATTCTACTATTAAATCTTACCGAGCGAATTTAACTCCTACTAATACTTTATATAACAAAACTAAAGTGATTCGCTCTTATTCTTATTTAGGGAATAAAATTTTTAGCCTCACACTTACTAGCTCTTTGCCCTCAACAAATACCACTAATTTGCCTTTAGTATCTAGAGATACTTTTACGTTAGATTCTAGAGGGAATGTAATGGAACACCGAACTCGTTCATATTTTACAAATGATATTTACGTTATAAAAACTTATACTTACGATAATAACCGCTCACCATTTTCTAGTTTTAACGGCGGTGGTTTTACAACAGTTACTGGAAAAAATAACCCATTAAAAGTTAAAGAAGTTGAAAGCGTAATTGGAAGTAGTAATCCACCTGGGATTTTTGAAACTGACTATACTGGTGGTTACACTTATAACTCAAATGGGTATCCTGTGATTTCAAACTTTACTGATGTGCCAAATCAAGGATATCAGTATAGGAATACATATATCTATACAACACTTTAAAATATTTTAAGAAACTAAAACACATTTCCCTGCCGATGAAAACTCATCGGCAGTTTCATTTAATCCATCAATCATTCAAAAATATACTTACACATTTCTCAAAAAACTACCCGAGTTTTGCAGCATAATATTTAAGCCATGCATCCACTCTACAGCCAATACAAAACCACCCTTCAAAAAATAGCCGATATTAAATACGCATCAGCTGTTTTGCAGTGGGATCAAGAAACATATCTACCCAAAAATGGCAATGATGCTAGAGGCAGACAAATTGCTACGTTAAACGAACTGGCGCATGAACAATTTACAGATGATAAGTTGGGAGAATTATTAAACGAACTTTCTGCACAAGAAAATTTAACTGATAAAGAAAAAAGGAACGTTCAACTTAGCCTAGAAGATTTTAATAAAAATAAAAAACTACCATCCACTTTTGTACGCCAAATGAGCGAAGCGGTAAACAAAAGTTTTCATGCATGGATACAAGCACGTAAAGAAAATAATTTTAAAATTTTTGAAAATCCATTACAAGAAATAATCAATTTAAAAAAGCAAGAAGCAGATTTGTTGGGTTTCGAAAAACATCCGTACGATGCACTCATGAACGATTACGACAAAGGATTAACTACAACTATTGTAGATAAATTATTTGAAGATCTTCGCCCACAATTATCTGAGCTGTTGGCAAAAATTGCAGTAAAACCACAAATAGACAATTCATTTCTTCACCAGCATTTTGATAAAACAACACAATGGGATGTTGGCATAGAAATTTTAAAAAGAATGCATTTTAATTTTGATGCTGGGAGGCAAGATGTTAGCGAACATCCTTTCACCACTAATTTTTGTAGCCAAGATGTGCGGGTAACAACAAGAATAGACGAAAACGATTTTAGCAATATGCTTTGGAGTTGCATACACGAGTGTGGGCATGCTTTGTATGAGCAAGGTTTGCCAGCAGATGAATACGGCATGCCACTTGGAGAATATTGTAGCCTTAGCATACATGAAAGCCAGAGCCGCCTTTGGGAAAATTGTATAGGCCGTGGTTTGTCATTTTGGAAACATAATTACAGTTTACTTCAAGAAAAATTCCCTACTCAATTTAACCAAACAACCATTGAGCAATTTTACAAAGGAATCAACAAAGTACAACCTTCTCTCATTCGCACAGAAGCAGACGAACTCACTTATCATTTTCATGTAATGATACGCTACGAAATAGAAAAATTATTAATAGAAGGCACGATTGTTGCCAAAGACATACCAAAATATTGGAATGAATTGTATAAAAAATATTTGGGTATAAATGTACCCAACGATGTGCAAGGTTGCCTGCAAGATGTGCATTGGAGCCATGGTAGTTTTGGCTATTTTGCTACGTATAGCATTGGTAGTTTGTATGCTGCACAATTTTATGCTTCTATTTCACTAACCAATCCTAGCCTAAATACTGAGGTTGAAATTGGTAATATAACATCAATAAACCAATGGTTAAAAATGAATATATATCCTTATGGAAGATACCACAATTCAGAAAATTTATGTACTTTTGCGACCAATAAATCGTTGGATAGTAATTATTTCTTAGATTATGCAGCTGCAAAATTTGGGCTGATATATGGCTTGTAAACTCTCTCAATTGCAATGAATTAATTAAAATTGCCATATATTAAATTGTTGTTTTTTATGCTTCTTCTTGCATATTTTGAAATAACTTATATATAGTTGTTTTACAGCAACATTACGAAAAAAAATATTTGGTTTTTTTGTGTCAGTTTACACAATATTTTTTACAAAAATGAGTTATAGTGATTGAGATTAATACTCAAAAATTGCAATTATTAAATAAACATATCACAAATTACCCCAAACTAAGTGTAAATTCGCTCTGCAAAAAAGTATTTTTAGTTACTGTTTTGTATCTTTTTGGTTTTGTAGCATCGGCGCAGCTAAAGGCTAAATTTGGAGCAACGCCAGATTCTGGTTGTGCACCATTAGTAGTCAATTTTCGTGATTCGTCTACTGGTAACCCTGTTTCATGGCAATGGTATCTTTACGGTGTAGGCGTAGGCACACCTTCTACGTTACAAAATCCTTCTGCTGTATATTTCAATGCAGGCACCTATACTATTCAATTAATTGTAACCAATGCAGCAGGTGTAAAAGATACATTGGTTAAGCAGCAGTATATCAAAGTTTTTGCTCAACCAGTAGTAAATTTTACTGCTACTCCTCGTACTGGCTGTTTTCCTTTACCAGTATGTTTTACAGACAATAGCACAGCAGGCGCTGGTACAATAACTGGTTGGTTATGGGATTTTGGTGATGGAACTAGTTCAACTTCACAAAACCCATGTCATACCTATACGGCTTCTGGCAATTACAATGTTTCGCTTAAAGTAACCAATTCTAAAGGTTGTGATAAAACAAAGACACAAATAAATTATATAAATATTAATACTGGGGTTCATGCGGCTTTTACCAACAGTACTCCAACTGGTTGTACAGTGCCAGAAACTATTAATTTTCAAAATCAATCTACAGGCACAGGCTTGCTTACTTACCAATGGACATTTGGTGATGGACCAAGTATTATTACAACCACCTCGCCTTCGCATACTTATACAACTGCTGGCGTATATACTGTACAACTGATAGTAACAAATGCTTCAGGTTGTAAGGATACTGTTAGCCATACCGATTCTATTGTTGTAGGATTGGTAAATGCAAATTTTACCATGCCTGCTACGGCTTGTGTTGGTTCAGCATTTTCATTAACCAATACATCTTCACCTACTCCAGTTTCTGCTATTTGGCGTTTTGATGATAATACTACTTCTAATACAATTAATGCTACACATTCTTTTGCTACACCAGGTATTCATACTGTAAAATTGGTATCTAATTTTGGAGCTTGTTCAGATTCTATTGTACATACAATAAATGTGCTTCCGAAACTAGTAACAGCTTTTACTGGAGATGTATTGGCGGCATGTAAACCACCACTTACTGTAAATTTTAATAGCTCTACAACTGGTGCGGCAAGTTACGAATGGCATTTTGGAGATGGTGGTACATCCACTTTGCAAAATCCTTCTCATACATATACAACCGCTGGCTTTTTTACCGATACACTTATTACAACAAATACAAATGGTTGTAAGGACACCCTTATTAAAGTAGATTATATAAAAATAAAAGCTCCAACAGTTACTATAAATAATTTACCACAACAAGGCTGTGCACCTTTGGCATGGACATTTAGCAGTACAGTAAATTCTGTAGTTCCAATAATTGGATACCAGTGGTTTTCGAATGGTGTACTATTTTCTACTGCTTCAAATCCAAGTCATATTTTCCCAGTGGGTGAGTACGATATAAAATTAGTAGTAACTTCTGCTGGTGGTTGTACTGATACTGTAATTGTACCCAAAGGAATAAAAGCAGCAATAAAACCTGTTCCATTATTTACTGCTACTCCTAGAGTAGTTTGTGCATTTAATCCTGTAATCTTTACAAATTTAAGTACGGGTTCATTTGACTCAACAATTTGGGAATTTGGAGATGGAGATTCTTCTACAGAACCAAATCCAAGCCATGCATATCAAGACACTGGTTATTTTACAATAACACTCATTGTGAGTAATAATGGCTGTAAGGATACCTTAAAGCTAGTAGATTATATACATGTACTACCTCCAATTGCAAAATTTGATGTAATCAAAAATTGTAGCCAACACTATATAAGAACATTTAACAACACCTCTATAGGTGCAGATACATGGACATGGAATTTTGGTGATGGATCTGCTCCAGAAACTGCTATCTATAGTCCGGTACATACTTATACTGCAGTCGGTACCTATGTCGTTACCCTTACTGTACATAATAATGTAACTGGTTGCGATCATTTTACCACATCTACTGTTGTAATAGCAGAAGAGTATGCTATTTTTAATGCATCATTACTTGAACTTTGCAAAAATACGCCTACCGTTTTTACTGCTACATCTGCTCATACTGTACCTGATATTGCTAGCTATGATTGGGATTATGGAGACTCAACACCACATGGTATAGGTGCAATTTCAACGCACACATACACACAAGCAGGTACGTTTACATGTACACTAATTATTACAGATGTAAACGGTTGTAAGGATACCCTTGTTAAAAACAATTATATAAAAGTGAATGGTCCTACGGCTAATTTTATACCTTCTACTCCTGGTATATGTTTAAATGCGGCTATTAATTTTACAGATCAATCAGTAGGCGATGGCACTCATCCAATAACTGAATGGCAATGGAATTATGGCGATTTAATTTTTGAAATCTTAACTAGCCCACCCTTTTCGCACACATACAATAGTACAGGTATTTATAGTGTTACGTTATTAATAAAAGATAGTTATGGCTGTGTAGATTCTATAGCAAAACAAAACATACTTACAATATCGAAACCTAGGGCAGATTTTTTTACTTTGGATACCATTTCTTGCCCTAATAAACCAATTTTATTTGGCAATTCATCTACAGGGCCTGGGTTAGTATATGATTGGGATTTTGGAGATGGTACTGCAATTGTACACGGCGCTACACCAACTCATTTTTATGTAAACCAAGGTATTTATACTGTTCATTTAACAGTGACAGATATATATGGATGTGTACATGATACTACAAAAATAGCATATGTTATTATTAAAGATCCCGTTGCTGATTTTGCTGTTAGCGATTCTGTAAGCACATGCCCTCCTTTAATTGTACAGTTTACCAATAATTCACAATATTATCAATTTTATAGCTGGGATTTTGGTGATGGCTCTGCTCAGCAATCAACTACTTTAAATCCATCACATTTTTACAATACGGCAGGTACTTTTATAGCCAAACTTACTGTAACTAGTGCTGGAGGTTGTATATCAGTAAAAACAAAAACGATTGTTGTGCGTGGCCCACAAGGTTCATTTACTTATTCGCCAATAATTGGCTGTAAGCCGTTATTGGTAAATTTTGTAGTTACATCTGTCGATGCCATTTCTGCTTCACCGTTTTTTGGAGATGGTGATTATTCGACTACTTCCGATTCAACTTTTTCACATCTTTATACTGATTTAGGAGAGTTTCTTCCTAAAATTATTTTGAAAGACGCTGCTGGTTGTCCTGTTACAATTATTGGTACAGATAGCATAAAGGTAAAGGGAGTGGATGCAAAATTTGATAGAGATACCTCGTTGAGATGTTCTAGTGGGAATGTTATTTTTACAAACCAATCCAATGCCAACGAATTTATAACTGGTTATGAATGGAATTTTGGTGATACTGGAAGTGGATCTACTTCTACAGAAAATTCCCCAATACATTTTTATGTTACCGAAGGATTATATTACCCAACCCTTATAGCACATACAGAAAGTGGATGTACAGATACCCTAGTATCATCACTTCCTATTAGAGTGGTAAAAACACCAGATATATCTATAACACAATCAGCCAATAAATGTGTTCCAGCTACAATGAATTTCCAAGGCGTTTTACTTAATGGAGATACGTCTTTAATAGACTGGAGTTGGAAATTTAGCAATGGAACAAGTGTTAATACTCAAAATATTAATGCCCAAGTTTTTAATATGGCAGGTACTTATACCGACACACTTTACGCAAAAAACAGTAGTGGTTGTAGAGATACAGCATACAGTAGTCACGTAGTATATCCAAAACCAGTAATCGATGCAGGAAATGATATCATTATTTGTCAAGGTACTGGTCAAACATTAACAGCTTCTGGAGGTGCAGGTTATTCTTGGAGTCCATCAACTGGTTTAAATACCACTATTGGAAATACGGTAACCGCTATGCCAGATTCTGCTACAAATTATACCGTTACTGGTACTTCTTCTTTTGGTTGTGTAAATACTGATGTTGTAAAAGTAGATGTAAGGCATCCTTTTACTATGCCTCCGGGTATTAATGCCACAGTTTGCGAAGGAAGCTCTACTACTTTTAGTGCTACTGGTGCTGTAAATTATTCTTGGAGTCCATCTACGGGTTTAAATACAACTACAGGGCCAACAGTTATTGCAAACCCGCCAACCACTACAGATTATGTAGTAGTTGGAAAAGATGATAAAAATTGTTTTAGTGCTACTGCAACATTTAAAGTAAAAGTATATCCAATTCCGACCGTAAATGCTGGTCCAGATAAAACAATAAATGTTGGTCAATCAGTTACACTTACTGCAGCAACTACTGGTGGTGTAACAAATGTGGTATGGACACCAAATACATGGATAACAAGTATTAATTCACCCTCAATAACTGTAAAACCAAATTTAGACCAGAAGTATAAAGTAACTGTTACCAATGCAGGTGGTTGTATAGCATCATCTACAGTAAATGTGTTTGTATTATGTGATGGTGCAAATGTATTTATCCCAAATACGTTTTCGCCAAATGCCGATGGAGCAAACGATATTTTCTTCCCTAGAGGAACAGGATTATATACTATAAAACAATTAAGGGTATTTAATAGATGGGGTGAAGAAGTGTTTACTAGATCTAATTTTAATGCAAACGACGAAAAAGCAGGTTGGGATGGAACTTTTAAAGGTCAAAAACTTACGCCAGATGTGTATGTTTATATAATGGATATTCAATGTCAAAACAATTCGGTACTCGTTTACAAAGGAAACATTGCCTTAATAAAATAATATTAACAAAATAAATAATAATAAAATAAAACAAAAGCGTAAAAAATTCGTCTTCATATAGAAAATGATTATTGATAATTAAATGAAATCAACTTTACTAAAATATTATTTCTCATTTATTTTTATCTGTATAGCTACTATAGCATACGGACAAGATATTCATTTTTCTCAAATGTTTGAAACGCCGTTGCTTAGAAACCCTGCATTGGCTGGCTTATTTGCAGGAGATGTGAGAACACAAATGGTGTATAGATCTCAATGGAATACTATTACAGATGCGTACAATACAGCTTCTGCAAATATGGAGTATAAAATACCTGTTGGTGAATCGAGCGATTTTCTTACAATTGGAGGACAATTATTATATGATAAAGCAGGTACAGTGGCGCTAACATCAACACATGTATTGCCTGCTATAAATTATCACAAATCTTTGAATGGTGAAAAAAGCATGTATTTATCTATGGGGTTAATGGGTGGTTGGGTTCAACGTAGTATTGATAGAAGTAAAATAACGACCAACAGTCAATTTGATGGTAGTAATTATAATGCTAGCTTAGGAAATGGAGAAAGCTTTTCGAAATCATCTTATTCTTATTTTGACGGAACAGCAGGTATGAGTTTAAATGGACAGATAGGAGAGAACACCGATAATAATTATTTTGTAGGGTTAGCTTATCATCATTTTAATAAATCTAAAAAAATATCTTTTTACAGCGATGCAGCAGTGGAAATGCAACCAAAATGGGTAGCATCTGGCGGAATAAGAATGAGTACAAATGATTTTGCTTTTATAACTTTTGAGGCAGATTATTCTAAACAAGCTACTCACACTGAAATTATTGGCGGCTTGCTTTATACAATGAAATTAGATGACCCAATAGATGCAAAATATCTTATACATGCGGGCGCATATATGAGGTTTAATGATGCAATAATTCCTGTTGTAAAAGTAGAAGCAAAACCATTGGCCATTGCGGTAAGTTATGATGTAAATATATCGGGTTTAAAGCAAGCTAGTAAAGGTAGAGGTGGCTTTGAAATATCATTAGTATATCAAAAATATATAGATAAATACAATAGTAGTAGAGATGCTACTCGTTGTCCCAAATTTTAATATTCAACTTTTTGTTTTATGGATTGTTTGGCAAAAACCCCGCGTAATTGTGGGGTTTTTATTTTTAGGATTCAAATTTTTTAAATAGCGTTAAAAAACTAGGCTTATTCTAATTTTTTCCCTTACTTTTGCAACCCCAAATAGTTCTTTTGAATAATGCTCGTGTAATAATGAGCAATGGGAGTACTACCCAATGGTAGTACGTTATCACCAAAAAAAATAAAATATGGCTAAAGAAATTACTGGCTATGTAAAACTCCAATGTAAAGGAGGACAAGCCAACCCCGCACCGCCAATTGGGCCTGCATTGGGTTCTAAGGGTATCAACATCATGGAGTTTTGTAAACAATTCAACGCTCGTACCCAAGACAAACCTGGTAAAGTA
>JAYTLA010000112.1:0-10904 GCA_043729825.1 Ferruginibacter sp. | reverse complement strand
AGGATGTATCAAATCAAAAAGATATGCCTCGAGAATCGCTTAAAAGACCTTGTTTCTCCATCAGGGATCCGAATAAAAAGAGGCTGACTCATAGTTTTGAGACAGCCTCTTTTTTTAAAATGCTATTTACCCATTATTTTTTGGCATAAAAATTTACATAAGCTAAAACATGTTCTTTTTCAGTAGCATTAAGTTGTGCTTTTGGTGCCATCCAGTCTATGATTTTCACCCACCTAGCTGCGTCATAACTTTGTGGGTCTTTAAAATCGTGGCATCTGCCGCATTTTGTTTTATATACTATTTTTCCGCTTTCTACAAGTGCTGTTTCTTTTAAGGGAGGTTTTGATTCTGCCATCAATACTTGTTTATCTGTGTCTACATTTGTTTCGGGGGCAGTAGTCAAAGGGGTTCTTACTTTGTGCTCTTGAGGAGCAACTTTTGCAGGCGTTTCTTGATTGGTAACTACGGGCTCTGCTTTTGTAGGTGTAGGTGTCATTTTTTTTGAACAACTATACAATGCTATAATAGCCACTAATATTATAATTAATTTTTTCATATTTTAAAGATAAAAGGTTTTATTTAAAAACTAGTGATTAGTAATTATATTTTTTAGTGAAATTTAATTGCAAATAAATAATAACTTATTACAATCAGAAAAAGCTCATCTAAAAGATGAGCTTTTACAAAAAGGTTAAAACAGTATGCTAAGCCTTTTCAAAACGCTCAGAAACTTTATCCCAATTTAGCACATTCCAAAATGCTTCTAAATAAGCTGGTCTTTTGTTTTGATATTTTAAATAGTATGCATGTTCCCACACATCGCAAGCTAGAATTGGTGTGCCTTTTACTTCTGCAACATCCATTAATGGATTGTCTTGGTTTGGTGTAGAACTTACTACCAACTTTCCATCTTGTACAATTAACCATGCCCAACCGCTACCAAAACGAGTTGTGCCTGCTGCATTAAATTTTTCTTTAAAAGCATCAAAACTTCCAAATGCAGCATCAATAGCCTCTCCTAATTTACCACTTGGTTTTGCGCCTTTGTTGTTTTTTAAAGAATCCCAAAAGAAAGTATGGTTCCAATGTCCGCCGCCATTGTTACGTACTGCTGGGCTTATTGCACCTGCGTGTGCTACCAATTCTTCTATAGTTTTATTTTCATGCTCAGTACCTGCTATTGCTTTGTTTACATTGTCCACATAAGCTTGGTGGTGCTTATCGTGGTGTATGTGCATGGTTTCGGTATCAATATGTGGCTCCAATGCTTCGTATGCATATGGGAGCGGTGCTAATGTAAATGCCATTGTATAAATTTTTATTTGTTTAAAAATATTTGTATTGCAAAATTAAAGCCTAAAGTTTAAATAAGACATATTATCATTTTGGAATGACAGAAATGGCAAGTGGGCATCTAAAATTGGAAGATATACCCTATCTATTGCATAATAAAAGATGAATCCCTACACAAGCATAGGGACAAGAAATGGTATGCCGATGAACGGAGCGTCGCCACAGAAGTTCCACATAGCTGTTTCTTTGCTGGTAAAAAAAATTTTTTAACCATAAAACATTTCAACAATTTATTACCTCCTACTGGCTATCAACAAATTTAAATCTGTAAATTTTATATTGAATCGTTCGCTTAAATGAAAATTGGTGAGCGCCCCTTTAAATATATAAATGCCTGTACGGATATTTATTTTATGCCAAATTAATTTATCAACCCCCCCATCTTCGGAGGTTTCGAGTATCAAAGGCATAAGCACATTACTAATGGCTTGAGAAGCAGTGCGTGCAAAACCACTTGGAATATTTGGCACACAATAATGTATTACATCAAATTTTGTAAAAGTTGGTTTTTTATGGGTGGTTACATTACTTGTTTCAAAACAGCCACCATGATCTATACTAACATCTACAATTACACTTCCCGGTCGCATACTGCTTACCATACTTTCTGTAACTACCATTGGCGTTCTGCCACCATCGTTGCCCAAAGCGCCAACGGCTACATCGCAAGTTTTTAATTGCTTAGAAAGTATTTTTGGTTCTATTACAGATGTCCACAAACGCACGCCAATATTGTTTTGTAGCCTTTTTAATCTATAAATACTATTGTCGAAAATTTTTACATTTGCGCCCATGGCCAACCCTGTACGTGCAGCATATTCGCCCACAATGCCTGCGCCAATTATGATAACTTTTGTTGGTGGAATACCACTGATGCCGCCCACCAACACACCTTTTCCATTGTTGGCGTTGCTCAAGTATTGTCCTGCAATAAGCATTACAGCAGAGCCAGCAATTTCGCTCATGCTTCTTACTATGGGATTATGGCCGCTATCATCTTTTAGATTTTCAAAACTGAGTGCAGTTATTTTTTTCTGCATCATTTTTTCTAAAATTTCTCTTTTCATTTCTGCTAAATGAATGGGAGAAATAATGTATTGATTCATTTTTAGCAACTCACAATCTTCTATACTTACTGGTGCACTTTTTACAATAATATCGGCTTCAAAAACTTGTTTTTTATCTAAGCAAATTCTTGCACCTGCTTCGCTATAGTCTGTATCTGAATAGTTGGCACCCTTTCCTGCATTGGTTTCTATGCATACCTCATGGCCATTGGCTACAATTACGCTCACAGCATCTGGGGTAAGTGCAATACGATTCTCATTAAATGAATCTTCTTTTGGAATACCAATAAACAATGCTTCTTTTTTTGGTTTTATATCCAATGTTTCTTCTAATGTTTCGTATGTGAGCGATGGTGATACGAAGGGTTTTGTTGTTGCCATAAGTTGGTCGATTTGTTAATTAGTTGAATAGTTGATTTTAACCACTCTATTATTTTGTTCTATTGTTAAAAATTTAAGTTGTTTCTATCAAAGAAGTACAATTTAAACAAAACTTCTCAATCAACTAATAACTAGTTTTCTTTCATTTTCTCCTGAAACAGATAAATAACAATGCACCGTATCATCAGGAAAAAGAGTCGGCGTTATCTCTGGCCATTCTACCAAACACAAGTTTCCACTATAAAAACAATCTTCCACTCCAGCGTTAATGGCTTCTTGCTCATCTTTTATCCTATACAAATCTAAATGGTAAATTATCTCGCCTTTGGCAGATATGTATTCGTTTATTATTGAAAAAGTTGGACTACTAACGTTACTAATTACATTTAAAACCTTACTTGCCGCATGCACAAAAGTAGTTTTGCCTGCACCCATTTGGCCGTGCAAAGCAATCACTTTTTTTTCTCCAATAGTTTCTAAAAAAGTTTTAGCTGCTTCCTTAATATTTTCCAATGAAAAATTTACATCCATGTTGCAAAGATAAATTTCTTATTAGGTAAATAGTTACAATAAATGCAAGATAATTTTGCACTATGCAAACAACAGAATTGAAAGTAGAAGGAATGACATGTAGCAATTGTGCTTTGAGTGTAACAAATTACCTAAAAAAAGAAGGCTTTTCCGATGTGCAAGTAAATCCGATAACTGGAGCCGTAAGCTTTGGTTCTGACAAGGCTGTAGAAATGATAAAAATAAGTGCAGGCATTAAAAAACTTGGATATACAACCATAAATGAAAATGAAGTAACACAAGAAAAAGCGACATCCTTTTTATCAACCAACAAACAGCGCTTTTTTTATACACTTCCATTTACGCTCATACTCATGCTGCACATGTTGCCTATGAGTGCCTACACGCATTGGCTTATGAACCCATGGGTACAATTGGCTCTGTGCTTGCCAGTATTTATTATTGGTATGTATTTTTTTGGCAGAAGTGCTGTAAAAAGTTTAATGCATGGCACAGCCAATATGAATGTGCTAATTTCTGTGGGTGCTTTGGCTTCATTTATATACAGCCTTGTGGGTGCTACATTACAGCTTGGTGATCATTATCTATTTTTTGAAACAACGGCATCAATTATTACATTGGTTTTTTTGGGTAATTATTTGGAAGAGGCTTCTATACAATCTACACAAAAAGCAGTACGATCTCTTACAGCATCGCAAAAAGTAATAGCCAATATGATTGCTTTTGATGATGAACATAAAGAACAAATTTTTCCGTTAGAAAATATTTATTTGAAAACGGGCGATTTGATACTCATAAAAACTGGTGATCAAGTACCTGCTGATTGTAAAATATTGTGGGGCGATTGTATGGTGAACGAAGCCATTGTAACTGGGGAAAGTTTACCATTGGCAAAAACAAAAAAAGATTTTTTAATTGGTGGAAGTGTGCTGGAAAATGGATTGGTAAAAGCACAGGTAACGGCTGCAGGAAAAGATACTGTGCTTTCTGCCATTGTAAAAATGGTGGAAAATGCACAAGCGGAAAAACCACCCATGCAAAAGTTGGCAGATAAAATCAGTGCCGTTTTTGTACCTACAGTTTTAATACTTGCTGCGCTTACTTTTTTGTTGAATTATTTTGCGTTTAACATTAGTAGCGGCAATGCTTTAATGAGGGCTGTGGCGGTATTGGTTATTTCTTGCCCTTGCGCTATGGGGCTTGCAACGCCTGCTGCTATTGCTGTTGGGCTTGGGCGTGCAGCAAAAAAAGGCATATTATTTAAAAATGCATCCGCATTGGAGTTGTTTAAAAGCATCAAACAAGTAGTATTTGATAAAACAGGAACACTAACTACTGGAAAATTTTCCATCAGTAGCTATTCTACAACAATAGATGAAGTGGAATTTAAACAAATTGTATTTTCATTAGAAAAATTTTCTAATCATCCAATAGCAAAAACGATAGTAGAGCATTGGAAAACCAACGATATTATTTCTTGGAAAAAGATAGAAGAAATAAAAGGCATTGGTATAAAAGCAATTGATAAAAATGATAATATTTATGAAGCGGGTTCTTTTAAAATTTTAGCCAATCAAAATAATGAAGAACATAATATTTATATTTTAAAAAATGGAGACCGTATTGGTTGGATAGATGTGCAAGATGACATACGCCCAGAGGCAAAAGAAATTATTACATGGCTACATTCCAAAAATATAAAAACGATTTTACTCAGTGGCGATTTACAAAACAAATGCGATTACTTGGCAAAACAAGTAGGCATTGATGAAGTTTTTGCAGAACAAACACCAGAGCAAAAATTAGAAAAAATTGCGCAACTTAATGCAATAACACCAACAGCGATGGTAGGCGATGGTATAAACGATGCTCCTGCATTGGCAAAAGCCAGCTTGGGTATTTCTTTAAGCGATGCATCGCATATTGCTATGCAAAGCGCAGATGTAATTTTAATGAACAGCGGTATTAAAAATCTACCGCTTGCACTAGGGCTTGGTAAGCATACCAACATTACCATACAGCAAAATTTATTTTGGGCATTTTTTTACAATATTATTGCCATACCTATTGCGGCGTTCGGTTTACTTACACCCACACTTGCAGCTTTGGCAATGGGTTTTAGTGATATTGTATTGGCTGTAAATTCGGTAAGGTTGTTTGTGAAGAAGGTTTTGTAAAAATTTGTATATTTGGGTATTAAATTTTGTACCAATGGAAACAAAAGAGAAAAAAATAAAGAAAAAGGTAAAAATAAAAAAAGACGAAATCTTAAAAATTAACCTTGATGATATTTTAAAGCCAAAATCAATAGCTCGATTCTTTGGAATAGATCCAAATTGTGAGGATGGAATGGCTTATCAAAAAAGAGTAAGGAATGAGTGGTAGAAATATACTTGCAGATACAAATATTGTGATGTATATCTTAGGTGGTAACAAAGCTGCTGCTGTTTATCGAAACGACCATTTTTATGTATCGGATATTACAGAAATAGAATTGCTAGGCAAAAAAGATATTTCTGCATTTGAATATAAACTAAGGAAAGACTTTTTAGATAATTGTGTAATTGTTGATATGACAGCAGTAGTCAAAAAAGTTACCATTAAATTAAAACAGAAGTACGCCATAAAAACGGCTGATGCTATTATAGCCGCTTCCGCAATATATTTAAACTTGCCCTTTGTTACCGCCGACAAAGGTTTCAAAAAAATACAAGAATTAGATTTACAACTTTTAGACCTCAAATAATTTTTGATGTCTCCACACGAAATACTAAAAAAATATTACGGCTACGATAACTTTCGCCCACTACAGGAAGATATAATCAATTCTATTTTACAAAAAAAAGATACACTTGCCTTATTGCCGACTGGCGGTGGAAAATCAATCTGCTTTCAAGTACCGGCATTAATGAACGATGGTTTATGTTTGGTGGTAAGTCCACTCATTGCACTCATAAAAGACCAGGTAGAAAATTTAAAAAAGAAAGGTATTGGAGCATTGGCTATTTATTCAGGCATGAGCTTTGCAGATGTGCGACAAACTTTACAAAATGCTGCTTTTGGCCATTATAAATTTTTATACGTTTCGCCAGAGCGATTGGAAACAAAATTATTTTTAGAATATTTACCTGCACTCAAACCAAGTCTTATTGCTGTTGACGAAGCACATTGCATTTCGCAATGGGGTTACGATTTTCGACCATCATACATGCGCATAGCCAACCTGCGAGAAGAATTGCCAGGAGTTCCAGTAATTGCATTAACCGCATCGGCTACAGTTTCTGTACAAGATGATATTTGCAAAAATTTATTGTTTAAAAAAGACAGCAATCGCTTTCAACAATCTTTTGTACGACCAAATTTATCGTACAGCGCATTTAAACCTGTATCTAAAGAAAATAAATTGTTGGAAATTTTGCAAAACGTAAAAGGAAGTTCTATCGTGTATTGCAAGAGTAGAAAACAAACCATAAAAATTGCTGAGCTTCTTCGGCTCAATAAAATAAATGCAGATTTTTACCATGCTGGTTTATCGGCAGAAATGCGTACAAAAAAACAAGACGATTGGATAAACAATAAACTACGCACCATCGTTTGTACCAATGCTTTTGGCATGGGTATAGATAAGCCAGATGTAAGAGTAGTGGTACACTACGAAGTGACCGATTGTGTAGAAAATTATTATCAAGAAGCGGGACGAGCAGGCAGAGATGGAAAGCGAGCATACGCAGTTTTGTTACACAGCGCAAAAGAAACCGATGATATTTTATACAAACTAGATACCCGTTATCCATCTGCCGAAAAACTAAAAGAGATTTACATAGCATTGATGAACTACTTGCAAGTAGCTGCAGGTATAGGTGAGGGGCAAAGTTTTGATATGGATATAGCCACATTTACCCAACATTTTAAATTGAATATTTTACAAGCTACATATGGCATTCAAGCATTGGCACAAGAAGGGTTGGTAAGTTTTACCGAAATGATGTTTAAGCAAAGTACTGTAGAGTTTTGTGTAAATAAAAACGATCTACAAGAATTTCAAATACAACAACCTGAGTTTGCAGAAACGATAAAAGGTTTGCTCCGTTCTTACGAAGGCATATTTGATTATCCTTGTACAATTTATGAAAATCTATTATCAAAATTTATAAAAATTTCTTTTGATGAGTTAATAAAAAATTTACAACTACTGCATCAATATAAGATAATAGATTACAAACCTGCATCTGATAAACCACAAATTTTATTGCTAAAAAACAGAATGTACAACGATGATTTTGTAATTGATTTAAAAGCAATGAACATTAGAAAAGCAGAAGCAAAAAAACGTGCCGAAGCCATTGCAGATTTTGTACACGCAACTACAACTTGCAGAAGTAAATATATAGCCACTTATTTTGGAGATAATGATGTACCCGCTTGTGGCATTTGTGATAATTGCATCAAAAATGCAGATGCAACCTTAGCTCCTTATCAATTTAAAATTGCATCAGAAAAAATAATGGAAATAATACGAACTACTAAACCTAATGTAAGTGATGTATTACGAAGAATGAAACCATTGAAACAACGTTCGGTATGGTTGGTTTTACATTATTTATTGGCAGAAGAAATAATTGTAACAGATGAAAATAATGTTATAACCTTGAATAACAATAGATAATCAAAAAGTTTGGGCATAAAAAAAGGGACCAAGATAGAAATCTAGTCCCGCTTTAAAATCCAATATCCTATGAAAAACCGTAGCAAACATACGGCAACTATATTTCATAAACAAACATTTTAAAAGTTTTTTATAGGAATTTTTCTACAATTTGTAGAAAAATAAACAGTTACAAAATAAAATGCTAATAGCCATTAGATTATGAGCATTTTATTTTGTAGAAATATTTTAATTTCGGAAGAAAAATTTTAAAACCAACTCGATTTACGGGAAGTTCGAGTACGGCCACCCAGCCCTAAAGCACCTAACAAAGAACGAACTATGCCATTACCAGCAGTACGCAACATACTTTTTACAACCGTATTGCCCGCTATCTTTTCTATTGCATTTGGCTCTTCCTTTTCTTTTTTCTTGCTAGTTTCTTCCTCAGCTACCTCAGCATTGTTGGCTTCAGCCTCTGCTAGTTTTGCAGTAAGCATTTCGTAAGCACTATTGCTATCAATATCTTCTGCATATTTTGCTACCAATTTACTTTTGCCATTTATGGTATCTACCTCTGCTTGTGTAAGCACATCCATACGACTACGAGGGCTACATAACATAGTGTGTGCAAGCGGCGTAGGAATTCCCTTCTCACTTAATAAAGTAATCAATGCTTCTCCAATACCTAATTGTGTAATTAAATCTTCGGTTTTGTAAAATTCTGTTTCAGGATAATTATCTGCAGCTTGCTTAATTGTTTTTCTATCTACCGCAGTAAATGCTCTTAACGCATGTTGTATTTTCAAACCTAACTGCCCTAGTACAGATGCTGGAATATCCATCGGGTTTTGTGTGCAGAAGAAAATACCAATACCTTTTGAACGAATAAGTTTAATAATGGTTTCAATTTGCTGTACCAATTCTGTACTTGCTTCTTGAAAAATTAAATGTGCTTCATCAATAATCAATATCAATTTTGGTTTATCCAAATCGCCTTCCTCTGGAGAGGATGCATACAACTCTGCCAACATTTGCAACATAAACGTAGAAAATAATTTTGGTCTATCTTGAATATCCATTACTCGCAAAATATTGATGACACCCTTGCCAGTATCACTTATGCGCATTAGGTCATCTACTTCAAAACTTTTTTCGCCAAAGAAAATATCTGCACCTTGTTGTTGTAATTCTATAACCTTGCGCAAAATTGTACCTGTAGATGTAGTTGAAATTTTACCATACAATTTTTCAATTTCTGCCTTGCCTTCGTCGCCTATAAATTGTAAAACTTTTATAAAATCTTTGAGATCTAATAATGGCAATTTATTATCGTCGCAATATTTAAAAATAAGTGCTACTACACCGCCTTGTGTATCGTTTAGGTCTAAAATTTTGCTAAGCAATACAGGGCCAAACTCACTTACCGTTGCACGAAGTTTTACACCATTTTTTCCTGTAAGCGATAATAATTCTGCAGGAAATAAAGCAGGTGTATAACTCATTTGCATTTTACCATAACGATCTTTCACTTTATCGTTTTCAGCACCAATGGCGGCAATACCACTCAAATCTCCTTTAATATCCATCAACAAAACGGGTACGCTAGCATCGCTCAAAAACTCACTTATCATTTGCAAGGTTTTGGTTTTACCTGTACCAGTGGCACCAGCAATAAGCCCGTGGCGGTTCATGGTTTTAAGTGGTAAAAATACTTTTGCTTCTGGTACTACTTCGCCATCTAATACGGCTGCACCAATTTGTACTGATTCTCCTTTAAATGTGTAGCCATCTGTTATGGCTTTTATAAATGCTTCTTTGTTTGGCATGGGGTTAATTTTTTGGAAAGGTACTATGAAAGATTAAAAAAAACATACAATTTATAAACCTAACGTATTTTTGACAAAGTGAAACTATTATTTACAATATTTATCTTAGGAATTGTTGTTTTTGCAGCGTCTAGTTTTATCAATAAAATAGATGATGTAACTGCTTTATCTAAAGCAACTCTGGGCAAAAAACTATTCTCCGAAAAAATACTTTCCAAAGACTCCTCAGTAAGTTGTGCAAGTTGCCACAACCCAAATTTGGCATTTGCAGATACGCTTGCATTTAGTATTGGTATAAATGGTAACGAAACAAAACGAAATACGCCTTCAGTTTTAAATATGAAAAATCGCCCTTACTTTTTTTGGGATGGTAGGGCTGCTTCGCTTGAGGAGCAATCTCTCATGCCAATAGCAAACCCCGAAGAAATGGGCTTACCAATAAAAGAAGCCATACATAGGTTAAATAAGAATAGCACTTACATAAAAATGTTTATGCAGGTATTTAAGCAAAAACCCAATGCAAAAAATCTTGCTATTGCCTTTGCCGCCTATGAAAAAACATTGGAAACTGTAGATAGCAAATACGACGACTGGGCCAATGATAAAGTAAAACTAACAGCAGCCGAAGAAAGGGGCAGGGTTCTTATTATTGGCGAAAAAGCCAAATGCTTCGATTGCCATTTTGGAGATGATTTTACAGGAGATGAGTTTAAAAACATTGGTTTGTACAATGAAAATTTTCTTACGGATAGTGGCAGGTATCGTATTACAAAAAAAGAAAGCGACATGGGCAAATTTAAAGTACCTGGCTTACGCAATATAGCCGTAACGGCTCCATATATGCACAACGGCATGTTTGCCACTTTAGAAGAAGTGCTAAGGTATTACAACAATCCAAAGGGCTTTTTCCCGCATCAAGTTAATATTGACACAACTTTTAGTAAACCATTAAACCTTTCGGCTAAAGAACAATCGGATATTATAGCATTTTTAAAAACTTTAACCGATAAAGCTTATAGAAAAAATAGCTTAACAAAAAATTAGGTATTATATTAGCAGTATCAATTACGAATCAATTTTATTTGTACAATAAATATA
>JAYTLA010000111.1:0-17174 GCA_043729825.1 Ferruginibacter sp. | reverse complement strand
TTCAAATTAATTTTCAGAAAGAAATGATTATAAAAGAAGGTTGCGGAAAATATTTCGCATAACGTTTGTATTGTCGGCAACTCGGCAAATCTACAATTTTTTAAATTATTAATAACCACTGATTTGATATCACGCTTTTTCAATTGTTTTGATTTTCTAAAAAATTGTTTTGATGCCTAAAACAATTTTTTTTGACGTATATTAAATTGCACTAAATCAGTGTTTTAATATATGTATATGTATATTGTTTAATGTGTTGCTATATGTCTCTATAAAGCCCATCAATCGGGCTCTCTATATTTATTAGTAATTCTCTTTTTACATGTAAATAGCGCTCTGTTGTTTTTATATCAAAATGCCCTAATATGTCTTTTATATAAATTACATCTACGCCTTTTTCTAATAAATGAGTGGCAAAACTATGACGCAAACTATGAAAACTGAGGCTTTTTAATATGCCTGCAGCTTTTTTTGCGTCATTAAAAATTTGCTGTGCACTTCTCATGGAGTATGGCTTGCCTTTTTCTATGCCTTCAAATAAGTAATTTGTTGGTTTAGCTTCGCTCATTTTATAATATTGTTCTAGCACATCTAGTACTAGTGGGCTTAGCATTACATACCTATCTTTTTTACCTTTGCTACAGTGTATAAATAGTTGTTTGCGCTCTCTATCTATATCTTGTAGGCGTAGATTTATTACTTCGCTCACACGTAAACCTGCACCATAAGCTACAAAAAGTATGGCTTTGTGTTTCAAATTTTTGGGAGCATTAAAAAGCTTACGTAATTCCGCTTCACCTAATACTTTGGGCAGTTGCAAATGTTTCTTTGGTCTTGGTATTTCCACAAAAAATTTTTCGTGGCCTAGCACCTGTTCATACAAAAATTTAAGGGCATTGAGTCTGCTGTGTATGGTGTTTTCGCTTAGTTGTAGTTTGTTTATGCAGTAGTGTACGTACCTGCGGACGTCTTCGGTAGTTAGCGTATCGGCCTTTTTGTTTTTTAGGGTTTGCATAAATATGCCTACCTCATTTTTATAAGTGCGTAGGGTAGAGGCGCTGTATGCTTTTAGTTGCAACTCCTCTACCATGCGCTGTAGCAGTAGCATATTGTGCTGGTTTATGTTGTTTACTTGCTCAATGCTGGGTGGCTTTTTTTGCCCCAGTGTTTTTTGTACAGCTACTACTGTGTTTTTTTTGTGTAAATAATTAGACAATGCTTTGGTATCTATAATTACATGGGCTTTTAATGCATTGCACATGTTTTCGTAGCTTGGTTCGGTGCAGGGTATATGCCAGCATGTAAGATTTTCGCTCCATTTTACAGCTGGCAATCGTTTTAGGGTATCGTGTATAATTTTACTGCCCGATACATAAAGTGCTATCCGATCTTCTATATCTTTATTTTGTATGGGTTTTAATACAAGGGTTGGCAATGTTTCTTTTGCCTCTACGGTTTTCTTTTTTTGTGGCGGTGGCGCATCTTTTTTTTCTGTTGCAATTGTAGGTGCTACTATTTTTTTTGCAGTAATGTTTTTGTCGTTTTCTAATGGTATTTTACATTTTATTCTGTAATCTATGGTATCCTCAATATGCCATGCACGCAGGGTTTTGCTCCATTTGGCCTTTGTTTTTTCTCTTAGCTTTTTTACTATATTGGAATCGTATTCAAACGATACCATTATGCGTTTTTCGCCCTTATGTATTACCGGTATGTATTGTATGTTTGGCATAATTTTTTAAAAAAATTTACGGCGTTGCCTTCCCTCAGTCACAGCAAGGTTGCAAAGTTTTGGTACAGCAGGTTAACAATGTACAAGTTAAGGAAATAAATTTATTATAGGCAAGTTTTTTTTTGCCAGCAATAAAACGGATTTACATCAATAACATGAGCTATAAAAATAACATGCACAATTTATTTACTGGTAGCACAACAAAAAAATGCCTCAAATTTCTTCGAGGCACTTTTAAAACTAAACTATGAGGGAATTTAAGGGTTAAGCGGTTTCTTTTTTATTTGTGGCTAGTTTATAACCAAATAATAATAAATGAAAGATTGCAATTACTAACGAAATATGAAATAACTGATCTTCTTCACCAACTTTAAGCGATGCATTATGGAAATATGCTACAATCAATAATCCCACAGCTAATAAAACGCCAGTTATGTTTGCAATACGAGTTCCTTTTCTATTACTTGTACCATCACCTAGTAGGCTATATTTTACGCCATAGAAAAGATAAACATCAAGTCCTATTAGCATCCAAACTATTAAACGAATCCAAGTATCTGCAGGCAAGAATACCATCATAAACAAGCAAGTACCAACACCTAATAAAGGAATCAATGGCACTAATGGGGTTTTAAATGCACGTGGCAAATCTGGTTGTGCTTTTCTTAAGACTATTACACCAACACAAACCAATATGAACGCAAATAAAGTTCCAATACTGGTCATTTCGCCTACTACACGAGCAGGTACAAAAGCAGCAAATATGCTTACAAAAAGCATGAACAATAAATTATTTTTTGATGGTGTTCTGTATTTAGGATGTACTGCACTAAATACTTTAGGTAATAATCCATCTTTACTCATGCTATAGAATACTCGGCTTTGTCCCATCAACATTACTAAAATTACAGAAGCATATCCACCCAAAATAGCAACAATAATTGCTTTATTTAGCCACGGATAATCTGCATGCACAAGACCATCTGCACCAACTTTCCCCATGTTTTCTATGGCTACTGCTACAGGAGCAATACCGTCTTGCCCTTTAAAGCTAGTGTATGGCGTTACTCCAGTCATTACATGTGCAAATAGAATATACAAAACCGTACAGATTGCCAATGAGCCTAATATACCTATTGGCATATCCTTCTTAGGATTCTTTGCTTCTTGCGCAGCCGTAGAAACAGCATCGAAACCAATGTAAGCAAAGAATACAATAGCCGCAGCTCTAATAATACCACTAAAACCATATTCACCAAAAGTTCCTGTGTTTTCTGGGATATACGGAGAATAGTTTGCAGTATTAATATATCCCCAACCTAGTGCAATGAAAATGATTACTACAGTAACTTTTATACCCACAATAACAGCATTTACTTTCGCAGATTCAGAGGTTCCTTTAATAAGTAATAAGCTCATTAAAACAATAATAAAAACAGCAGGAAGATTTATAATGCCACCATCCCATGGCCCAACAGTAAACCGATGGTCGAGATGCAACCCAAATGATTCTAAAAATTTAACCAAATATCTACTCCAACTTATACCAACAGTTGCAGCACCTACAGCATATTCTAAAACCAAATCCCAGCCAATAATCCAAGCTATAAATTCTCCCATTGTAGCATATGAATAAGTGTAAGCGCTTCCTGCTACTGGAATCATAGATGCAAACTCTGCATAACACAATCCTGCAAATGCACAACCTAATGCAGCTACAATAAAGGAAATAGTAATAGCTGGCCCAGCCTGGTTGGCTGCTGCTCCACCAGTTATTGAAAATAATCCTGCACCAATAATGGCACCAATACCTAATGCTACTAATGACCTTGCACCAAGGGTTTTCTTTAAACCTGTTTCAGTGTCTGCGGCTTCGGCCATTAACACATTCATCGGTTTTTTTACAAATAAACTCATATCGTTTTATAGTTTTGTTGAAAATGAAATTGTAAAATAAGCATTTAATTTATATAATGAATAAGTAAGTTTTAATATTTCATATACAGCCATAATAAGTTTTTAAATATTATATTGCGCTACAATCATTTTGCTTATGGAAATTACAGAGCAGCCCACAAAAAGAAGCAGGCTTACTTTATATATTATTATGGCCATGATACTGGGTATAATCGTTGGATATTATGTGAACATAAATTACGATGCCGATACAAAAAAAGCTTTTGCCGATAATGTAAAACTACTGACCACCATTTTTTTAAGAATGGTACAAATGATAATTGCCCCCATTGTGTTTTCCACCTTGGTAGTAGGCATTGCCAAACTTGGCGATATGAAAACCGTTGGTAGAGTAGGTGGCAAAGCCATGCTTTGGTTTATTACCGCATCTTTAATTTCGTTAGGCTTGGGTTTAGTGTTGGTAAATATTTTCAAACCTGGGGTTGGGGCAAATATTGCCAATACCGATATGACGGCAGTTTCCGATTTAATGGAAAAGTCGAAGGGATTTTCACTAGCAAAATTTGTAGAGCATGTAGTACCTCGTAGCGTAATAGAAGCCATGGCTACCAACGAAATTTTGCAGTTGGTTATTTTTTCGGTGTTGTTTGGAGTAGCACTTACAGCGGTAGGTAAAAAAGGAGAGCCCATTATTACAGCACTAGATTCGATAGCGCATGTTGTGTTGAAAATGGTTACGTATGTAATGTATGTAGCGCCACTAGGCGTGTTTGGCGCTATGGCTGCTGCTATTGCAAAAAATGGAATTGGTATTTTAGGCACATTTGGTAAATATATTGGTGAGTTTTATTTTGGCTTACTCATACTTTGGTTGCTATTATTATCGATAGGTTATTTAATATTAAAAAATAGATTGCCAGTTTTATTGAGGAGAATTGCATTGCCAATGTCCATAGCATTTAGTACAGCAAGTAGCGAAGCCGTGTATCCAAAATTGGTAGAAGAAATGGAGCGCTTTGGTTGCAACAATAAAATAGTTTCGTTTGTATTACCGCTTGGTTATTCTTTTAATTTAGATGGTAGTATGATGTACATGACATTTGCTAGCATGTTTATTGCACAAGCATTTAATATAACGGCTATTACTGGCGATGTATCACAGCAAATATTAATGCTCCTAGTATTTTTAATAACGAGCAAAGGCATTGCTGGTGTGCCAAGAGCCTCGTTGGTAGTGGTGTTGGCTACGGGCGCTTTGTTTGGTATTCCGCCAGAGGGTGTGGGGTTAATATTGGCAATAGATGTGTTTTGCGATATGGGACGTACCATGACCAATGTACTGGGCAATGCATTGGCAACGGCTGCAGTGAGTAAATGGGAAGGAGCGTTGGAGCATGGGTAAAATGTAGTAAATTTGAATATTAAATAAAATATTATGCAGTTTAACCGAATTTCAATTAACCCAAATATTATGAGGGGAAAGCCTTGTATTAAAGGTACTAGAATTACTGTTGATTTTATTTTAGATCAATTTGCAGAAGGTGCAACATTTGAATATTTGTTGGAAGGTTATTCGCATATAACCAGAGAGGATATTCAAGAAGCGCTTCATTATGCAGGTGCAGTATTGTCTAATCAAGATGTAGAAGAAGTATATGAGACTAATAGCTGATGAAAATTTACATAGAAGAATAATTACTTCTTTGCAAAATGAAGGCTATGATTTGTATTGCATTCAAGATAATAACCATGGAATTTCCGATGAAGAAATTGTAGAATTATATGCAATGCCCAATTCAATTATTGTAACAGAGGATAAAGATTTTGGAGATTTAACTTTTCTAAAAAAAATTAATAAAAATGCCATTATTTTGCTTCGATACTCGAAGCTTCACAATGAAGTTGGTTTAATAATACCTGTTCTCTTACATTTTTTAAAAGAACATAGTATAGAATTTTTGAAAGGAAAATTTACAGTATTAACCCCATTCAAAAAAAGAATAAGATTAATAAATCAAGCTGTTGATTAATTTACCTTATTGTATTCACTAAATTAATATTAAACTCATTTCATGATAGATTTCATTCTTTTAGAATTTCATTGGACACAATTGCTACAACCACAATGGTACATCGAAAACGGCGGGCTGTGGTTTATCGTTTTTGTAATTTTTGCAGAAACTGGTTTGTTTGCTGGGTTCTTTTTGCCGGGCGATTCGTTGCTTTTTGTAACTGGTATTTATAGTGATGAACTCATAAAAAGCGGGCTAGGCTTTAGTGGTGCAGGTTCTTTTGTAAATTTATTAATATTGGGTATTATTATTTCTTTAGCGGGTATTATCGGCAATTTTGTGGGCTATTGGTTTGGTAGAAAAAGTGGCCCATTTTTATTTGAACGAAAAGATACTTTCTTTTTTAAGAAAAAATATTTATTGCAAGCCAAAGAATTGTTTGATAAGCATGGTGGAGCAGCTGTTATAGTGGCTCGGTTTGCGCCTATACTTAGAACCTTTGCCCCTATAGTAGCAGGCATTGTGCAAATGGATAAAAAGAAATATACGTACTACAATATTGTGGGCTCAATTGCTTGGGTTTTTTCCATGCTTTTTGCTGGGCATTATTTGCAACGGTTAATTTTAAATAAATTTAATTTCGATTTAAAAACGCATTTAGAAGTTATTGTAATTGGAATTGTGGCTGTAACTACTTTGCCAATTTTGTACAAATTATTTATTAGAAAATCTAAAACCCCCCAGTAAATAATTTACCCTTTTCTGTATGCAAAAAAATGCTTCTGCTTCTATTTTTAATATTGCTGTACTTGTAGCAGCGCTTGGTTACTTTGTAGATATTTATGATTTATTGTTGTTTAGTATTGTAAGACTTGAAAGCCTTGGAGAAAAGGGTTTAAAATTGTCTGAAGCAATGGCAAATTCCGAAGGAGAATTTATTATTGGCATTCAAATGATAGGCTTACTTATAGGTGGTATTATTTGGGGCATATTAGGAGATAAAAAAGGGAGATTAAGTGTACTCTTTGGCAGCATCATACTATACAGTGTAGCCAATATTGTAAATGGATTTGTACAAACACCAAATCAATATGCACTCGTTCGTTTTGTAGCGGGCGTAGGCCTTGCAGGCGAATTGGGCGCAGGCATTACACTCGTAAGTGAGCTCGTATCCAAAGAAAAAAGAAGCTTAAGCACATCACTTGTTGCGGGTATTGGGCTTACTGGTGCTGTGTTTGCCTATTTTATTTCGTTGCATTTTCATTGGCGTACTTGCTATTTTATTGGCGGCGGCATGGGGTTTTGTTTATTGCTTTTGCGCATTAGTGTTTTTGAAAGTGGCATGTACAATAAATTAAAAGAAACAAATATTTCGAGAGGTAATTTTTTAATGTTTTTTAATAATAAAGAACGATTTTTTAAATATTCGAAAGCAATTTTAATTGGCTTGCCTACTTGGTATGTTATTGGAATTTTGCTTACATTTTCCAATAAATTCGGTGTTCAATTTGGGATAACAGAAAAAATATTGCCAAAGAAAGCAACCATGCTTGCTTATGTAGCCATATCATTTGCAGATGTATTAATAGGTTTTGTTAGCCATTGGTTAAAGAGTAGAAAGAAAGCCTTATTTATATTTTATTTTTTAACCGCAGTAGCTATTGCTTTGTATTTTATGCAGGATAAAGGTACTTCTACTCAAATGTATTGGATATGTGCTTTCCTTGGCTTTGGTACAGGTTTTTGGGCATTATTTGTTACGATGGCGGCTGAGCAGTTTGGTACAAATTTGCGCTCTACCGCTGCCACTACAGCGCCCAATATGGTAAGAGGATCTTTGTGGTTACAATTGCTTTTGTTTAATTGGTTTCAGCAATATACGAGTTATGTAAATGCGGCTATCTGGCTTGGTATATTTGTTATGCTGGTAAGCATGAGCGCAGCATATTTTACCAAAGAAACTTTTGGTAAAGATTTAAATTTTGTGGAGGAGTAATAGTTTATTTGGTATGTAGATATTGTTTTGGATTTTATAAAATTTCTTTGTGTAACTTTTTTACTTTTTGTCTTTGTGGTTCAACATAAAAAAATACTCATCATACGCTTTTCCTCCATCGGAGATATTGTGCTGGCAAGCCCTGTGTTTCGTTGTGTGAAAAAACAAATAGAAAATGCCGAAGTACATTTTCTAACAAAGCTGTCTTTTAAAATTGTAACGGCTGCTAATCCGTACATAGATAAGTTTTTTTATTATGATGATAATATCGAAGAGCTTATTGTAAAACTAAAAGCAGAAAATTACGACCACGTTATAGATCTTCATAATAATTTTAGAAGCAACAAAATTAAACGAGCCCTTAAAAAAGATACGCATACCATCGATAAACTTACCTACGAAAAGTTCCTTTTGACACAGTTGAACATTGATATAATGCCAAACCGACATATCACACAACGTAGTCTAGATGCCGTTTTGTCGTTAAATGTTAAAGATGATGGAGCTGGTTTAGATTATTTTATTGCTAAAAAAGATGAAGTTTTGCCAGATG
This sequence comes from Ferruginibacter sp., assembly GCA_043729825.1. Taxonomy (GTDB): domain Bacteria; phylum Bacteroidota; class Bacteroidia; order Chitinophagales; family Chitinophagaceae; genus Ferruginibacter. The sequence continues at coordinate 8,964 of JAYTLA010000111.1, read as the reverse complement.
ATATTCCTACTGGGCATTTGGCTGGATATATAGCAATAGTAATAGGTGCAACGTATTTTACCAAGCGTTTTCCAGTACATAAAATGATAGAATTGTGCAGTAAAATTAACCACCCAATTATACTACTTGGTGGTAGGGAAGATGCGGAAAATGGTTCAATTATTGCCAATACCAATTCGTTGAAGATTTACAATGCTTGTGGCAAGTTTAACATAAGTGAAAGTGCAGATATTGTAAAAAAAGCGAAGTTGGTAATAAGCAATGATACTGGCATGCAGTATATTGCTTGCGCACTCAAACGCCCTGTTATAGCGCTATGGGGCGGCACCACACCCGATTTAGATGTGGAGCCTTATTATGGTAGTAATTTTATGAGTCACCAAACAAAGCCTTTTTACGAAAACATAGTGCTCAATCTTAGTTGCCAACCTTGTAGCAAGTATGGCTTAAAAAAATGCCCGAAAGAACATTTTAATTGTATGGAAAAAATAAGTGTAGATGAAATTGTAACAAAGGCAAAAGCTTATTTATAATCTATATTCAAAAAAAATTGACTTGTTAATCTGTTGCATAATCTTCTGCACAATCTATTGCATAATAAAAGTTGAGAAAAGATTTTCAGATGAAAGGCTGCGGGATAGAAGTGAAAACCGAAGCGCAGCGAAGGTTGTAACGAATAGCCCGAAATGAAGTTGATTAAAAAACCAATCTTCACAGCCCCAAAAGAGAAAAAAGAAATATAATTTATAACAACAAACCCCAACGGGGTTCACTTTTAGTCACCATGGGTGCAACCCATGGACGCAAAACATGAGCACAAACAACTATACCATAAAAGCATCGGAAGCTTTGCAGCAAGCACAGCAAATTGCTTTTACAAACAAGAACCCAAATATTGAAACAGAGCATCTTCTAAAGGCATTGATAGATACAGAAGATTCGTCTGTGGATTATTTGTTGAAGAAAAATAATGTAACCGTAAATCTAGTAACAAGTAAGCTGGAAGAATTGATAAAAAAATTGCCAACCGTAAGTGGCGAGCCTGCACAAACCATGGGTAGAGAAGCCAACAACGTTTTGCTTCGTGCCAATGCAGTGCTTAAAACTTTTGGCGATGAATTTATAACACCCGAACATTTGTTGTTGGCAATTTTGCAAGGCAGCGATGTGTCTTCAAAATTATTGAAAGATGCTGGGCTTACGGAGAAAGGTTTGGTGGCATCTATAAAAGAATTGCGCCAAGGCGGAAATGTAAATTCTCAAACAGAGGAAGCACAGTTTAATGCACTAAATAAATATGCAAAAAACCTAAACGAAATGGCTCGTGCAGGCAAGCTAGATCCTATAATTGGAAGAGATGAAGAGATACGAAGAACCTTGCATATTTTAAGTAGAAGAACAAAAAATAATCCAATATTGGTGGGTGAGCCGGGTGTTGGTAAAACCGCCATAGCAGAAGGGTTGGCAATGCGTATTGTAAATGGTGATGTGCCAGAGAATATAAGAACGAAAATTATTTTTGCTTTAGATATGGGGCAATTGATAGCAGGTGCAAAATACAAAGGCGAGTTTGAAGAGCGATTAAAATCGGTAGTGAAAGAAGTAATATCTGCCGATGGAGAAATTATTTTATTTATAGATGAAATACATACACTCGTAGGTGCTGGTGGTGGCGATGGTGCCATGGATGCAGCCAATATTTTAAAACCGGCATTGGCTCGTGGAGAGTTGAGGGCAGTAGGTGCAACTACATTAAACGAATATCAAAAATATTTTGAAAAAGATAAAGCACTAGAAAGACGTTTTCAAAAAGTAATGATAGATGAACCGAGTGTGGAAGATGCTATTTCTATTCTTCGTGGATTGAAAGAGCGTTACGAAACCTATCATCATATTCGTATAAAAGATGAAGCTATTATTGCTGCAGTGGAATTGAGTAATAGATACATGACGGACAGATTTTTACCCGACAAAGCCATAGATTTAATGGATGAAAGTGCTGCCAAGCTTAGGATTGAAATGAACTCTATGCCCGAAGAGTTGGATAAATTGGAAAGGCAAATTAGGCAATTAGAAATAGAGAGAGAAGCGATAAAGAGAGAAAAAGATGAGGACAAATTAAAAGTATTGAATACTGAAATTGCTAATCTTTCGGTGGATAGAGATACGTACAAAGCAAAATGGCAAGAAGAAAAAGAATTGGTAGAGCAAATACAAAATGGCAAAGCAGCTATTGAAGATTTGAAAGTGCAAGCAGAGCAAGCGGAGCGAAATGGCGATTATGGAAAAGTAGCAGAGATACGTTATGGAAAAATGAAAGCGCAGGAAGAATTGATTGCGGAATTAATAGAAAAGTTAGATAAGCTTTCTGAAAGGAGATTGCTAAAAGAAGAAGTAGATGCGGAAGATATTGCTATAAGTGTAGCAAAGGCAACTGGTATTCCAGTATCGAAAATGTTGCAAAGCGAAAAAGAAAAATTATTAAACTTAGAAGATGAATTGCACAAAAGGGTAGTGGGTCAAGAAGAAGCCATAGAAGCTGTAGCCGATGCTATACGCAGGAGCCGTGCAGGTTTGCAAGATGTGAAGAAACCAATTGGGTCATTTATTTTTTTGGGAACAACTGGTGTGGGTAAAACAGAATTGGCAAAAGCGTTGGCTGAATATTTGTTTGATGATGAGGGTATGATGACAAGAATAGATATGAGTGAGTATCAAGAAAAACATAGTGTGAGTAGATTGGTTGGTGCGCCTCCTGGTTATGTGGGTTATGACGAAGGTGGACAATTGACAGAAGCGGTGCGTAGAAAACCATATTCGGTTGTATTGCTAGATGAAATAGAAAAAGCGCATCCAGATGTGTTTAATATTTTATTGCAAGTACTAGATGATGGGCGATTGACAGATAATAAAGGCCGGGTAGTAAATTTTAAAAACTGCATCATTATTATGACGAGCAATATGGGTAGCCAAATTATTCAGGAAAACTTTGAAAATGTAACAGAAAAGAACAAAGATGAAGTGGTGGAGAAAACGAAAGTGGAAGTGCTGGAGCAACTTCGTCAAACCATACGCCCTGAGTTTTTAAACAGAATTGATGAGATTATCATGTTTCAACCATTAATGAAAAAAGAAATAAAAGGAATTATCAGCATTCAACTAAATGGGTTGAAAAAATTGGTGGCGGAAAATGGAATTGATTTACAGTTTAGCGATTATGCGTTGGATTATTTAGCCGAAAATGGGTACGATCCTCAATTTGGCGCAAGGCCATTGAAAAGGCTTATTCAAAAACAAATTGTAAACGAATTGAGTAAGAAGATTTTGGGGGGTGATGTAGATAGGTCTGCTCCTGTAATGGTGGATGTTTTTGATGGTACAGTGGTTTTTAGGAATGAGAAAGTACAAAAACAAAAAGTGGAAGAAGTCCATTAACAAAAGGATAATATTAATGTAATTTAATGATAATCAGTATTTAAAAAACGATATCCACTAAACTGTATAAACGGTAAACTCAATCTGGCAAAATTAACGTACATTTGTTAACATTAAGAAGTAATTTTTTTAGATTTATAGCTTATAATTCGTTATAAATCAAGTAACAAAAACACTCTGCTAAAGTAGTGAAAAATAAAAAAAACAATGGCATTTAAAAAGGAAGTAGTAGAAATTATTGAACCAAGAGATATATTTGTTGGTAACCCAAAAGCTGAAATAACTTTAGAAGAATTTGGTGAATATGAAAGTGAAGTTTGCGCTAATGCAAACGAAATCGTAAAAAAGTTATTGATTGAATATGATGGCGTTATTCGTTTCAATTTTAGGCATTTTCCACTTACAAATATACACCAACGTAGCTTAAAAGCTGGCGAAGCTGCAGTAGCAACTGGTCAGGAAGGTAAGTTTTGGGAAATGCATAATATCTTGTTTGCAAATAGAAAAAACCTTGGTACAACTAGTTTAAAATTATACAGCAAAGAAGCTGGTGTAAACAATAAGCGTTTCTTAGATGATCTTGTAAATGCAACTTATGGTTGGCAGGTACAAGGCGATTTGAGAGAAGGATTAAACCGTGGGGTAAAAACAGTACCTGCTTTTTTTATTAATGGCGATAGGGTAGAAAAAAATACATACGAAGATTTAAAGAAAGGAATTGAAGAAGCTATCAAGAATTTGAAGAATAAAGGAAAAGGAAAGCCAAAACCACTTGCAAAAGTTTATGTAGAAGAGGTAGTTGAAACTATGGCACCTAAGTATCCAGATAAAATTCCTGGCAAACCAATTCCTGCAAGAAAAAAATCGACGTCTAAATTGACACCTACACAAGTAATAACTAAGGCTGTTGTAAAACCTGTAGTAAAAGAACCTAAAGTAGTAACTAAGATTTCGAAACCAGCTGCAAAAGCTTCTGTAAAACCTACAACAAAAGCTCCAGCAAAAGTAGTAGCCAAAGCACCCGTAAAACCTGTTGCAAAAGCCGTTACAAAACCTGCAGCAAAGGCAGCTAAGCCAGCCGTAAAAGCGAAACAAAGAGCATAATTTTAATAAAATATAAAAAAACGAAACCACCTTTTATGGGTGGTTTTTTTGTAGGCATTCGCCTGTGTCGAATGCTAATTGTATTCGCCGATGGCGAATGTGAACTGTATACGCCGCAGGCAAATACCTACATGAACAATTTAATTTATCTTTGAATCTATGATTGGTTTTAAAGCAACACTACAAAAATTTGGCATGCAAGGCGAAAAGACAGGCTGGATATACATTGCCGTGCCTGCTGATATTGCTCAACAAATAAAACCGAATTACAAAAAAACGTACAGGGTAAAAGGAAAAATAGATAATGTAGTTATTGCTGCTGGTGCATTGTTGCCCATGGGCGAAGGCAATTTTATTTTTGCAGTAAATGCGCCCTTAAGAAATCAATTAAAAAAAATAGTAGGTGCAGAAGTAAAAGTGCAATTTGAAGAAGATGATGACGTCATAAAATTATCGGCTCAATTATTAGCATGTATAAATGATGCGCCAGAAGCTGCTACATATTTTAATGCCTTACCGCCATCTCATAAAAATCATTATTCCAATTGGATAAAATCGGCCAAGTCTGAGCAAATAATAGCTAAGCGAATAGCCACAGTAATAAGAGCTTGCTCTATGAAGATGAGTTATAGCGAAATGATGCGTGCCAATAAGGAAGATAAAATTATTTCTCCGTAACCTCTACAATATACTGTAACACTACCTTACCATCTATTGTAATTTGTATGGGAAAAGTATCTTCTTTTTTAAAAGTATAAGAAAATTTTATATTGCCACTATTGTTATCAAAATTCATTGGTTCTTCTTTTTGTTTCTTTTTTTCGTCGCCAATTAAGATAGAAATTTTATTGATGGTATTATCGTTGTTAATAGAAAAAGAAAACAATACAGGTTTTGCAATGGTTGTTTTTATAAGACCAGTAAAAGGAGTTGGTTTCGTCATCTCTAACGCTATGGCATAATTACCAAAAATAGGAAGTGCATAAAATTGTTTTAAATTATTGATACCACCACCCAATTGCCAAGCCATATTATCTGGAAAATAAACAAGGTTGAATAATTTTTTTTCGGCAAAGAAATATTGACTTGTAAATTGTTTTGTAAATGTCGTAAATTTTTTATCTAAATAACCACTGGCACGGCAAGCATCAATGTAGTACCATGTTTCGGGGCTTTGGCCAAGTTGCACTACATTCCAAGAGTAATTTTTTTCGTCTGCTTTTTCATTTATTTCCGATGCAAAGTTTTTTACATATCCATCTACACTTAAGCAACGTATTTTTGCATAGCTACACATTTCCTGTACCAATAATGAGAAGCCAAGTGGGGTAGCTTTTCTTAATTCAATAACTTTTTCTGGTAATTTAAATTTTTGGTCTTGGTTTTTTGTGGCTTTAGGATCTATTGAAATGTTATTTGCTATCCAATAAAAAATGGCTCTTGTTTTTTCTTCGTTGCCACTAAATTTTCTTGTAATTGCATCCGCAATTTCGGCTACATTGTTTTTTGGAAACGCACCTAGTTTTTGCACATCATCATCTACATATTTATATTTTGGTATGGCTATTTGCGCAAATGAAAGGGTAGAGGCAATAAAAGTTAATAATAAGAGTATGGATTTTTTCATACGTCAAAAATAAGATTGCTTTCGTTAATAATTGTACAAAATAAATTATTTAAAATTATCACAGAAGCCAAGGCAACGAATTACTAAATTAAAAAAAAACTTTTAGAAAAATTATATACTTCTATTTCTTATTAATAATGCAACTACTTTTTTTAATGTAGCTAATTCCTGACCACCTATACTTCCATCTAAATCATATACGGTTAGTGTTTTGTCATTTTTATAAATGTACAAACTATTATTTTCTTGATTAAACTCTTGTACTTTAAACTCTGCTATTCTTTCACCAGTAGGAAGTTTAATAATGTATGTACGAATAATGTTTGCATTTGCATCTGTATTAGTGCTGTGAGAAAATTTTCCAATTGTTTTAAAGTCTTGTTGTATTTCTTCGCCAAAAACAAATATTTCTGCATCGGTATTTCTGTCTATCAATTTAGTTTCACCACCGCTCTCACTATTACTTTTATTTATGATAGTATTATCACCATCATCAGCTATTTCATATTTATATTTTAACAAAAAAGCATTCTTCCCTTTTTCATTTATTGCACTATCTATAACTACTTTATTGGAAAATAGTGTTTTTACAATAGAAGGTTTCCAATTTGGTTCAAAATCAGCTTTAGAAATTTTAAACTTTTCATTAGCATCTAAAAATGAGAACTCATAATACTTATCCGTAACATTTTTTTCATTTATGAATATTAACTCTTTGTCATTTAAATTAAGGATACTAAACGAAGTCTCCATACTTCCCAAAATACCGGTCCTTCCTGTTACTTTACAAAAAGCAGAGTCATCTATGTAAGCAATCCCTTTTTTAATAGATACTTTTTGAGCCATTAATAAATGAGGTGCAAACAAAATAAGTAAAACTAAAATATGTTTTTTCATAACTAAATTTTATTAAAATATTAAAAGTAAGAAATTAATTTTTCAATGCTTCCCAATATTCTGCTGCTCTCCTTGTATGTAAAATTACAATAGTTCCGCCCACAACATTAGCTACAGCAAATACTTCATACAATTCTTCGGTACTTACATTAACTCGAGTGCTTTGCCAACATGGTATTTTATGCAATCGTAGCAGCGTAGCACCATGCTTGCCACAAGTACAAGCAATTCTTTTATTTTTACATCTAATGCGCCTGCAGCGTAGGTTTAGAAGTTTTTTTCTTATTCAGCCCCAAGCGGTCTAACTCTTTTTTTATAGCCACTACAACTATATTTTTCCTTTTCCAATTTGAATAAAAATGCGAAAAACGATAATTTGGATAAAATTTATTTTTAGAGTTACCATCAATAAATGTATCATAATCAATTTCGGCTTGGAGTTTGTTTTCTTCAAGAAAATTTACAATAAAAAGCTGCTCAAATAACATTGACTGTTCGTGCACTAGCACTAACTTTTCATAATTAGCTTGTTGTTGTTTTACATATTCAAATGCTGCATCGCAGTATTGCTTTACTAAATACAGTGCTGATTGTTGCATACAGCCAAACAGGCCCATGTTCATAGCAAATGATGGGCAGAATTTTATAATTGATGGAAGCAAGTTAAGTAACTTAGCTTCCTCAAATAATTTATAGTAATAAGTATATTTACCACCAGCAATCATTTCTTTTTGCTGAAAAATTAATTTTTTATTCAAGAGTTCTGCTGGTATTCCGTCACTTAATATTGCATCAAAATCGAGATGAACAAATGGTTCTTTTTGCATAGAATAAGTAACAAGTTTTGGGTATGCCCAATTGTGCAGCTGTAGCCAGTTGTCTAAATAATCGAAGCATACAATTATGCTTGTAAACGGAAACACACGGCCATCTTCACTTATCAATTCTTTTGCTCTTGTGTTACAATACAATTCGCATTTATCAAAGTTGCGACCGCTTACTGTACTGCTTAAAAGCAGGCTGTTTAGCAAATCATCACTGCTGCTATAGCCGCAAAAGTCACCATTGTGATTATTGCTTTCGCCAATATAAAGAGAATATACAAGTTTCATAAAGTAAAATAGCGGTTTAACCAATAATGCATATAAAAAGTAATCGTTTACTTCTCATACATTATATTTTATGTAAAAATATAAAACCACAAATTGAATTAAAGGTTCTAAATGGCTCAATTTGTCATATTTATGTTATTTTTTTTTTATTAAAAGTTAATGTCTCCTGCAAGGTTTTTTCCTTTGTTATCAATTTTGTTTTGTAATTAAGGAAAATATCAATTCTTATCAGTTTTGCTAAAGTATCGTATAAGTGTTTAGCTATCTGTTAATAATAGGTTACAGCTTATTTATTTTAAATTTTAAAACAAAAAACAAAATTATGCCAACTACTGTACCACCGCTTCCATCCTGCCTTAACCCAAAACCATTTATTAAATTGGGTAATGGTGCTAATGCACCTTCTCTAAATTACAGTGTGCCGCAGCGCACCTCATTTTCTGCCTATGCAAACATTCAAGTGCCAATACCTGACCCCAAATGGTTTACTGATGCTGCAAGGCATATCGCTAATCTAGATTTTACATTAGAACAAGTTCGTCAAAAAATATTAGATCTAGCTATCTACCCAAATCTCAGTATTCCTGAATTTCTACAGATTCTTACTACGGATAGCCTGCGTACTTTGAAAGAGATATATGCAGAGGCAAAGAAAAATGACCCCTATTCAGACTTTTCGATATATGATTTTATACCTTCAGATAATAACCATACATATGGTGGAGTCTATTCTGCCCATGACTTTAAAAATTTTATTGATTATTTAGCTGCATTGGTAATGGATCCTAC
>JAYTLA010000110.1:0-20031 GCA_043729825.1 Ferruginibacter sp. | reverse complement strand
CCGATGCAGGAGCAGTTAATATTGGTAATGCATTTACCGTAACACTAGTTGTTGTATTGCTACAAGTAGTTGTAGTATTTGTAAAAGTAAAAGTTACAGCACCTGCACTTACACCTGTTATTACACCAGCATTGGTAACAGTAGCTATTGCATTGTTGCTACTTACCCAAGTGCCACCAGTAGTAGGACTTAATGTTGCTGTACTGCCCACACATACTGATGCAGGAGCGGTTACCGTTGGTAGTGTTACACAAGAAAGTGAAACACAAGTAGCATTACTACTCCCAAAACATCCTCCAACACCAACTGGTGTAACAGTAATAACAACTGTTGTATTTAATGCTAATCCAGATACAGTATATGTATTTGTAATAACGGTACCTCCACTAATAGAAGCTCCTCCATTTATAGTATAAGAGATAATATAACTAGATGCACCCACTACGTTGTTCCAATTAAAAGTAACAGAATTATTAGTAGATGTACCGCAAGTAATGGTAGGTGTAATAGCTGGATTAACGGTAACATTTGCTGTCGTGTTGCTGCAAGTAGTTGCTGTGCCTGTAAAAGTAAATGTAACGACTCCAGGGCTTACACCAGTTATTACACCGGCATTGGTAACTGTTGCTATGGCTGTATTACTACTTGTCCAAGTGCCTCCAGAAGTAGGGTTAACTATTCCGTTAATGCCCATGCATATTGAAGAAGGAGCGGTAACTGATGGCTTTGGATTTACAGTAACGGTTGCAGTTGTATTGCTGCAAGTTGTTGTAGAATTTGTAAAAGTAAAAGTTGCACTGCCTGAACTTACACCTGTTATTACACCAGCATTGGTAACAGTTGCAACTGCATTGTTGCTACTTGTCCAAGTGCCACCAGTAGTTGGGCTTAGCGTTGCAGTACTGCCTACACAAACTGCTGCAGGAGCTGTTACAGTTGGTTTTGGCGAAACATTTACTACTACTGTTTTTGTAAGCGGACAACTAATTGCGCCTATAGAACCAGAAGTAACTGTATAAGTGGTAGTAGCTGTTGGTGTAGCTGTAACTGTAGCTCCTGTGGTAGCACTTAAACCAGTTGCAGGGCTCCAGGTATATGAACCATTACCACCACTAGCTGTTAGCGGAATGCCAGCACCACCTGTACATAAGGTAGCTGACGCTGGGGTTACATTTAATATATTTACTCCAGATGTAGCCGTAATAGAATAATCACAAACATCTCCAGCAAATCCATCTATCATTAAATAATAAGTAGTACCAGGAGTAAGTCCTGTAGCTGTAAATACGTTTGAACCAGGAAGCATTTGATTGATACAACCAAAATCTGTAACTGCTCCACTTCCACAACCACCACTAAAAACCATAAATTGAATACCATCACCAAATAGTGAATTTGTTACATTTACATTAAAAGAAGCAGTAGTGGCAGAGGCCACAAACTTAATAAAAGAATTATTTTCTATTGAACCACAAAAAGCTGCATCAAGCTCGGCCCAAATATATGGAGGCGCATAGGTATCAGATGTATTTCCACAATAACCACTCAGATTACATATGCCAGGTGCAGATTGGCAAAAATGGCTTGCTGCAGCATTTATTCCACAGCCTGCAACAGGAAACGGAGCAGGGCTAGTTCCAAAAGTAATAGACCAGTTGTTTAAATTACCCACATCGCCACCTACTACATCTTGAATACACAGATTCCAAACGCCATTTGCATTTATATTATTATTAAACCATCCTAAATTTTCTTCTGGTAAAAAATTACCTGTAAATGGGGCGCTACCTAAAAATATTGGATTAATAGCCGACATGGTAAAACAAGTACCAGTATAATTAGCACCAGAACCACCATTAAGATAACTAAGGTAAATAATTGAACCATCTGGTGCTCTAAGATAAATTAATAAATCACTATCATAAGTGTGTGTAATATTTAAGCAAACGGATTTTAATCCGGTAGTGCTATTAATATTACCAACTCCAGATACTGTTATTGGATAACAGGTAGGTGATAAACCATCATCAGGAATAGCACCACCAGTAGCACTTGTAAATGTTTGCCCATAAAAAGTATTGGTAATAAAAGCAAATAAAATTGTAAAAATTAATTTCATAATCAGTAGTAATATGGTAAGGGGTAATTATTTTTTTCTTGTACTTATATCTTCTTTTCCATTTTTAGATTGCCCTCTTTTTTTAGACATAATAAATTTTGCTGTCAATTCCTTTTCTTCAAAAACCAATACTTCTAGGCCTAGTGGTTTTAACCAACTTACAAATTCTGCTTTGTTAATTTTAGTAGTGGTTTTTAGTAAATGAAATGCTACAGGTATTTTATATCCAGAAAAAAAAGCAACTGTGGGTTTAGATTTTACGAGCACTTCAACTTCTTTAGCAAGTGCTTTGTTATTTACGTTTTTAATTTCTATGTAATATTCATTTTGGGAAGTAACTTGTGCGGTTAATTTGTTTATGGAAAAAATAAATGCAAGAATGGTGAAAATGGCTAGTCTTACGTTAGTTGTCATATGTAATTATTTGAGTAAATATAAGAAAATCATTGTACTGTATAGAAAAAAGTAAAGCTTAATGAGTGAGGGAGTAATTTTTAATTTCAAAATATAAGTGTAAATGTTTATACTGTTGATGAGTAATTAGTGTAAATATTTAATTTTTAATAAAGTAAGTATATTTAATTTCAATAATCATTTTGAAATTTGTGAATAAGTTTGATAATCTATTTTAATTACTTTACAATTCATGACCTACCACTTTTCAAAAATAATAACATCTAGACCAAAACCTCAATATGGTAATTTTATAACCAACGAGCGTTATATGGTTATTGATAATGAAGATGAAGTAGGACAATATTTTGTTACACAAAAAATGGATTATTTTAATTTTTTAAATGATGAGTTGGAAATGTATTCCATTACACATTTGCCAACCAATGGAAAAAGAATAATTACAAGTGAATTAAATAATACAGTCGTTGGACATTATGAGCCTTATGTAAAAAAAGGAGAAGGTATTAATGCTTATGGCGAAATTGTAATAGGCGATAAAAAATACAATTGTACTCAAATGCCTATGGGAAAAGATACCCCACATAAAAACTTAATGGTGAGTAATGACACTGAGCAGGTATTTATTAATTGTGTAGAAAAGAAAAATAAAATTGATACAGATATTGTAGAAGTGCTACACGGAACAATAGAAATGCAAACTGCTAATTTATTGTTATTATTTGCCAGTATTTATTTTTTAGAGGAGATGGTTTTTTTAGGAAATAATCTTTAATGCTATACATTGTTAAATAGAATTGCCTCCTTTTTCTTATTAAAAACAGGAATCCAATCCGCCAAGTATAGAATAGAATCCCACGATGGCAAGGAATTTGCAATACAATCAAAAATTCATCATTCTACCATGCTAGTAGCATTTTAAACCCGATAAATATGAAAAAAATTTTCTTTGCATTTGCTGCTCTTGTATATGCGCAAGCATCAGATGCACAACTAAAAACTACTACAGCTATTTGCCCTGCTTTTTCGGTAGATGTGTTGGAAGGCATTTTAAATAATGCCGTAACTACAAAGTCAACACTTGGACAAGTGAAAAATTTCTTTCCATGTTTTACAGAAGTAGTGGAACAACCCACAGCTACAAAATGCGGTGGAATTTTTTATGCCGATAAGGGTATTTATTTTTATAATGATAGAGGCTATATTGAAGTAAGAGAAAACTTTAAAGGCAAACTAATTCCACAACTTATGGGTGTAAGCCGTGGTAGTTTATTCAAATTGCTTGGCTATCCAAAAATGAAGGATGTTTCTTGGGATGCTTTTCAAACAAAGTATGGTATTCTAATTTTGTATTACAACAAGGCCAATAAAATAAACAAGTTGCAGATGAGTTATAAAAATACAGATAATATAAAACTTTGCGAATAATTTATTTTTTAAACCACTTTAATATCTTTCCCAATCGAATCTACCAATTCATTTCCACGACCACTTATTTCGTCGTAGAATTTAGCATTAGTAACATTTACATAGGGGGCTAAAAAAAAGAAACCAATACCTATTGTTAGGATACATAATAATGCCCAACCAATAAAACTAAGGTTAAGTATAAAAAAATCCATTTTCTTTCCATCCATTAATTGCCAACTTGCTTTCATTGCATCTCTTCCACTCATAGTAGGGTTATCGTGCATAATTCTATTTATTTGAGAATAACCACATGCTACTATTATGCCTGGTACAATTAATAAAATTGCTGCTAAGATTATTAAAAGCATAGATAAAAAATTTGCAACAAAGGCATTGCCAAAATTTTTAAAACCATCAAACATATCATTCAAAATGGCATCTCCATTACGAGAAACCCTTAAAAAATAACCCTGCATACCAAGTGCCATTGGCCCAAAAATGACTAAGCTGCCAAATGGAATGCAACCCGCTACTGCTGATATTATTGCTGCTATAAGTATAACACCTATAGACTCTCCCCATTTATTGTAAGTGCTTAGTTGTTGTAATGCATGGTTTTTTAGATCGTCGTTAGTTAGGTTCATAATGTGTATTTTATTAAACAATAATACGATTTTTTTTCCATGATAAAAACTAAAAATCGAAAAAATAAAACATTATTCAAGTAATGCTTGTACATTCATATTTCTAAAACTTTTTTTATGCGAAACATTATTTTCATTTTAGCTATAGCGATCTTTGTTTCCTGTAATTCATCTAATAACAAAATTTCAGTAAAAGATTATTTTAAAATTTATGATACCAGTGCAGTAAAAACAGGCGGTGTACAAATGGTATCTATTATTACGCCCAAAGGAAAATTTAAAGTATGGACAAAACGGTTTGGCAATAATCCAACAATAAAAGTATTGCTGTTGCATGGCGGTCCAGGAGGAGATCATGAATTTTTTGAAAGCTTCGAAAGCTTTTTGCCACAAGAGGGGATAGAATTTATTTACTACGACCAACTAGGTAGTTACCGTAGCGATAAACCTACCGATACTGCATTGTGGACCACAGAGCGTTTTGTAGAAGAAGTAGAGCAAGTACGCCAAGCATTGCATTTAGATAGTACAAATTTTTATTTGCTTGGGCATAGTTGGGGTGGTATTTTAGCTATGGAGTATGCCTTAAAATACCAGCAGCATTTAAAAGGATTAATTGTAAGCAACATGATGAGTAGCTGCCCTGCTTATGCCGCATATAATAAAGATGTATTGCAAAAAAAGATGGATCCCAAAATTGTAGATAGTATTTTATATTTTGAAAAAACAAAAACAACTAGCAATCCTCGCTACATGAATTTGTTGTTGAACAATTATTACAACAAACATATTTGCAGAATCTATCCTTTTCCCGAGGCTATTGATAGAGCTTTTAGCCATTTGAATGGAGAAGTGTATACTATTATGCAAGGCCCATCGGAGTTTGGTATAAGTGGGCGCTTGGCTTTGTGGGATAGAACGGCAGACTTACCAAAAATAATAACGCCAACACTTGTTATACGTGGCATGCACGATACTATGGATCCTGAATTTATGAAAATGATGAGCGAGAAATTTCCAAATGGCAGTTTGGTTACTTGCTCAAACGGCAGCCATTGCAGCATGTGGGACGATCAAGAAAATTATTTTAATGGATTGATTGGATTTTTGAAGAAGTAAATTTTTAAATAATAATGCTGTCAGGCTGAGCTCGTCGAAGCCGATGTGCTTCTTCAAACCCGCCTTCGACAAGCTCAGGCTGACAATACAAAAATTAAATCATAATATGAATTACTTAATTACAGGAGCAGGCAGCGGCATTGGAAGAGCCATAGCAATTGAAATTGCGAAGCATGGAAACAATTGTTTTTTAATGGGTAGAAACGAAAATAATTTAAAAGAGACTTTGGCCTTGTTGGTAAGTGGAAATCACAAAATATTTGCTGCAGATATTGCCAATGATATCGATTTAAAAAATATTGTACTTCAAAATGCCGAATTAGTTTTGGATGGCATTATTGCAAACGCTGGTGTAGGTGGCGAAAATAATTTTGGTGAAAATGACCGGTGGAATGAAATAATAAATACTAATCTTACAGGGACATATTCTACTGTACAATATTTTTTTGATGCACTAAAGCGTAGCAAAAATATGTACAAGCAAATAGTAATCACGTCTTCGGTTTTGGCAAGGCTTGGCGTAGCAAATTACGCTGCGTATTGTGCGTCTAAAGCAGGCTTGCTAGGGCTTATGCGCAGCTGGGCGGTACAATATGCACCAGATAATATTTTGGTAAATGCCATTTGCCCAGGGTGGGTAAATACCGATATGGCACAAAATGGTTTGCAAGGTATTGCTGATGGGATTGGCATTTCTAAAAATGAGTTTTTTGATATTGCCATGCAAAGCGTGCCACTCAAAAAAATGAGTGAGCCAGAGGAAATAGCTGCTTTGGTTTATTATTTATTGAATCAACAATCTATAACTGGGCAGGCAATTGATATTAATGGTGGATCGGTGATGAATAGTTAGAGGTATAATTCCTTTTTAAATTCATGAAGTAACTTCATTTTATGAAATGTGAAACCTCTATTTTAAAAAATGTCAGCCTGAGCTTGTCGAAGGCGGGTGAGTTCTAAGTAAAGATAATATTAAAAAATTTGCACCGCCTTGGACAAGCTCAGGCTGACACTAAAATAATTTTACCGAAAATTGGAAGCTTTTTATTGCATAATAAAAGCACTTTGAAAAACTGAATTTGAACGGAGTCTCGCCGAATGCGGGACCACTGAAGCTCAATTAATGCTTTTCAGCCCGTAAACAAAAATAAAAATTTAAACATGAGTAAATATATTCTATCACTAGACCAAGGCACAACCAGCAGTCGTGCTATCGTTTTTAACGAAAAAGGCGAAATTATTTCTGTAGCGCAAAAAGAGTTTACTCAAATTTTTCCGCAGCCTGGTTGGGTGGAGCATGATGCTATCGAAATTTGGGATACGCAATTTTTAGTAGCCGTAGAGGCTTTGCACAAAGTAAATTTAAAAGCTACAGATATTGCCGCTATTGGCATTACCAACCAAAGAGAAACCACAGTGGTGTGGGATAGAAATACTGGCAAGCCAATTTATAATGCCATTGTGTGGCAAGATAGAAGAACGGCATCTTTTTGCGATGATTTGAAAGCCAATGGCCACGCAGATTTGATAAAACATAAAACTGGATTGGTAATAGATGCCTATTTCAGCGGCACAAAAGTAAAATGGATTTTAGATAATGTAGCTGGTGCAAGAGAAAAAGCTGCAAAGGGAGAATTATGTTTTGGGACGATTGATAGTTGGTTGGTCTTTAAACTCACCAATGGACGCACACATGTAACAGATGTGAGCAATGCAAGTCGTACGATGTTGTGCAATATTGGTACTACACAGTGGGATGGAGAGTTGGAGAAATTGTTAGATGTGCCTGGTAATATGCTGCCCCAAATACGCAGTAGCAGCGAATTGTATGGTCATGTTGAAAACCTTGAGCCACTAAATGGAATACCGATAGCTGGTATTGCAGGCGACCAACAAGCAGCATTGTTTGGGCAATTGTGTACACAACCAGGCATGGTAAAAAATACATATGGCACTGGTTGTTTTATGCTAATGAATACTGGAGAGGAAATGGTGATGTCGAAAAATAATTTGCTTACAACCATTGCTTGGAAAGTAAATGGCATTACTCAATATGCACTGGAAGGAAGCGTGTTCGTAGCAGGTGCAGTGGTACAATGGTTAAGAGATGGATTGGGAATAATAAAAACTTCTGCCGATGTAGAAGCTTTAGCAGCAAAGGTTACAAGCAATGAAGGTGTGTACGTCGTGCCAGCATTTGTTGGTTTAGGTGCACCGTATTGGGATCAAGATGCAAGAGGGAGTATTACAGGACTTACACGTGGGAGCAATGCATCACACATAGCTAGAGCTGCTGTAGAAAGCATTGCATATCAAACATGCGATGTACTAAAAGCCATGGAAGCGGATAGTAATATTAATATAAAAGAATTACGTGTAGATGGTGGTGCTACTGCTAATAATTTGTTGATGCAGTTTCAAGCAGATATGCTAAACACAACTGTGGTAAGACCAGTGATTACTGAAACGACAGCATTGGGTGCTGCATATTTAGCAGGTTTGGCAGTTGGTTTTTGGAGTAGTATAGAATCGTTGCAACAGCAATGGCAAGTAGAGAAAAAATTTACGCCAAATACTACTACTGAAAATAGAAATGCTTTAATGGATGGATGGAAAAAAGCAGTGAAAGCTACATTAACAACAAATGAATAGAAATAGTATGTTGCAACATTTGCAACAAGATATAGAGTGGGATGTAATAGTAATTGGCGGTGGTGCATCAGGGCTAGGTGCTGCTGTGGATGCAGCTTGTAGAGGATATAAAACTTTGGTACTAGAACGATTTGATTTTGCAAAAGGTACAAGTAGCCGTGCTACAAAATTGGTGCATGGCGGTGTACGATACTTGGCACAAGGCAATATTAAATTGGTGAGAGATGCATTAAAAGAAAGAGGATTGTTACTAAAAAATGCACCGCATGTTTCTAGCAAAATGCAATTTGTAATTCCTAATTATACTTGGTGGGCAAAAATATATTATGGTATAGGGTTAAAAATTTACGATGCCTTAAGTGGAAAATTAGGATTGGGAAATACCAATATTGTTTCTGCAAAGAAAGCATTGGAATATTTACCCGAGATAGAAAGAAAAAATTTATGTGGTGCTGTAATATATACCGATGGGCAGTTTGACGATGCAAGGCTTGCTATAAACCTTGCACAAACGGCTGTAGAAAATGGTGCAACAGTTTTAAATTATATGTCAGTAACAGGATTGATAAAAGAAGACAATAAAATAACTGGCGTAGTAGGCAAAGATACATTTTCAGAAAATACATATCAACTAAAAGCTAAAGTAGTAATAAATGCCACAGGTGTTTTTGTAGATGACATTATGAACATGGATAACAATGATGGAGAAAAAATTGTATCTCCATCGCAAGGAATACATCTTGTTATAGAAAATAAATTTTTTAAAGGAGATAAAGCATTGATGGTGCCCAAAACAAGTGATGGTAGAGTTTTGTTTGCTGTGCCATGGCACAATCATGTAATTGTAGGCACTACCGATACCGCCGTAAATAAAATCGATATAGAACCATTACCGTTAAAAGAAGAAGTGAATTTTATTTTGCAAAACCTAAATCAATATTTATCGGTAGATATAAAAACTAGCGATGTAAAATCTGTATTTGTTGGCTTGAGGCCACTGGTAAAAAGAAAGGGTGCTAAAAACACTTCCTTGTTGGCAAGAGATCATACCATTATTATTTCTGAAAGTAAGATGATTACTATAACTGGCGGTAAATGGACGACTTACAGAAAAATGGCAGAAGAAGTAGTTAATAATGCAACACTGGTTGGTAAATTACCAAAACAAAAATCTACTACAACCAATTTGCACATACATGGATACACAAATGAACAAATAGGAGAGGAGCATTTAAAAGTTTACGGGGCTGATGCGGTAGAAATAAAAAGATTGTATCTGGAAAATAGTTTGTGGCAAGAAAAAATTCATACAAACTTTAATTACACCAAAGCACAAATAATATGGGCAGTAAGAAACGAAATGGCGCAAACAGTAGAAGATGTTTTGGCAAGAAGGATACGCATGCTTTTTTTAGATGCAGATGCTGCAATTGAAGCTACACCTTCAGTGGCAAAACTGATGGCAACAGAAATGAATAAAAATGAAGAATGGATATTACAACAAACACAATCTTTTACTATATTAGCAAAACAATATTTATTACCTTAACTAAAAAATAAAAAAATGACTCCATTTGTATCTGAATTTTTAGGAACAGCATTGCTTATTTTATTTGGTAATGGCGTAGTAGCAAACGTAGTGCTAGCTAAAACAAAAGGAAATAATAGTGGATGGATTGTAATAACTTTTGGTTGGGCTATAGCAGTATTTATCGGCGTTTATACTGCCGCTGCAAGTGGTGCTCATTTAAACCCTGCAATAACAATTGCAGATGCAGTAGGTAGTGGCAATTGGGATAAAGTGCTTGTGTATATACCTGCACAAATGCTAGGCGCTATGACGGGCACAACATTGGTATGGCTTGCCTACAAACAACATTTTGATGAAACAACAGATGCCGATGCGAAGCTTGCTTGCTTTTGCAATGCACCTGCTATAAAAAGCAACCTATATAATTTTATTACTGAAGTTATTGGCACATTTGCATTAATGTTTGCAGTGCTTATGTTAAGTAATAGTAAAGCATCTGTAGAGTTAGGGCCATTGAGTGCATTGCCAGTTGCATTTATTGTATTGGGTATTGGTTTATCCCTTGGCGGGCCTACGGGTTATGCTGTAAATCCTGCTAGAGATTTAGGGCCACGCATTATGCATTTTTTGTTGCCTATAAAAAATAAAAGAAATAGCGATTGGGGTTATAGTTGGATACCAGTTGTAGCACCAATTGTTGGAGCTGTGCTTGCAACGCTTTTGTATAAATTGTTTTAAATAATCACTTCTAATGAATATCCGTTTTGGTAATCAATACTAAATTTTCCATCAAAAGCTTCTACTCTTTCTTTTAATTTTGTAAAAGCTTCACTTATTTTCTCGATATTTAAAGAAGGTCTTTCTCCATCATCTTTAATATGCATTACAATTTTACCATCTTTCTCAGTAATTATTATTGAAACTTTTTCAACAGCTGTACATTTCAAAATATTGATGGTTTGTAGTTGTGCAATTTGGTATAAAATATTTTGAGTGTTTATAGGAGTCTTATTTATCGAATTCTTATCTAAATTTATGTTGCATTTTATTTCGTGATGATCTTCTATTAGAAAAACTAAATCGTTTAATAAATTTATAAAGCCAATATTTTTTAGCATGTACGGTGAAATACTAGATGCCAAAGTTTTTACTTCCCAAATGGCCTCTTTTAATATCGTTTCTGCTTCTTCAATGAAGCCAAGTCCATCATCAGCTATTTTTTTTTTTGCCATTTTTATATGAAGCTGCACTGCCGCAAGCATTTGGGCAATATCTTCGCTTAATGAATAGCTTATTTCTAACCTGTCATCTTCTTCGTGGGTAATAATATTTTTAAGCAATATTATTTGATGCGGATTTTCTTTTAATTCTAAATCATTTATCATACTCTTCTTTTAACTTACGGGGGTTGTTAAATATCTTGCACACTATTTTATTTTTTGCTTCTCTTCCATTACTTCTTTCATGGCTTGTTTACAATTTTTATTTAATTCATTATTTAGTAAAATAATATTTTCAATGTCAGTATTGTTTTTTGCTTTTTGCTCTATATCCTTTAGCAATGGTTCTAAATGCTTAGCGCCCATAATAAGTATGGCCGATTTTATTTTGTGCGCTAACTTTGCAATATCTGGATAGGCTGTTTTTTCTACTGCATCATTTAGCTCCGAAAGATAAATGGGAACTTGCTGCAAAAGATAACCGAGCATCTCTGTTATAGCAGCTTTTTTGCCCTGCATGGTTTCTTTTAAGTTTTGCAAGTTGGTTACTTGTTCTACTTCTTGTATTTGAGATGCAATAGAAGCTCTAAGCATTTCATAAATACTTTCAAATAATTTACTTGCATCAATAGGTTTCGAAATATATTCATTCATTCCCATTTTCAAACACTTTTCCCTTTCTCCTGGCAAAGCGTGTGCAGTAAGTGCAATAATTGGCACATTGCTTTCAAGCACTTCTCTAATATATTTGGTGGTTTCGTGCCCATTCATATCTGGCATTTCTATGTCCATTAAAATTAAATCATACTCTTGTTCTTCTAAAAGTTCTAAGGCTATTTTTCCATTGAGTGCTATATCAGCATTCATCCCATATTCCGAAAATAAATGTTCTATCAATTTTATATTAAGCACATCATCCTCTACCAATAAAATTTTCATTTTTACAATTTCATTAAAATGAATTTTCTTTATTGGTACTGCTATAGTTTCTTGTACAAATGTATTAGCATCCATATGCTCGCCAAGTTTTTCATCTAATATTTGTACAATTTTTTCGCCAGAAGATTTTATGGCTTGCAAAAATATCATCCCTTTCTCTGTTTTTTCCATTTCTAATAATGCAGACGAAAAACCAATGATGCTGTTTAGAGGAGTGCGTATTTGATAACTTATTTCAGTTAAAAAATTCAACTCATTGCTGGTTATGTTTTCTGTAATCATATTTTGTATAGTGATTTCTGTTTGTCTAATAATAATACTTTGGTTTATTAATACGTCCAATACATCTGGCACAACATAATTTTTCGTTATGCAATTGCTGGCTCTTTCTGCCATTACTGTTTTTGCAAAAGTGGCATCTGGTTTATCTAAAATATAAATTAATGAAATGTATTTTTCTTTTGTTTGTAAAGCCTTTATTAATGGAGTGCCTACTTTTTTATACACTTCTGCATTTATAAAAGCCATATCAAAACGCTGTGAAGCCAATTTTTCTAATAATCCAACATTATTTATTGCAAACTCAACAGTGTAATTTACTCCACACTTTGAAAATGCTTTTTTCATTGCTTCACTATGACTGCTGTCATTTTCCACAACCAATATTTTTACATTTTCTTCCAACATATTTAGTTGTAATTTTTTTTTAATAAAATTTATCACCATATCTAATTAACCATTGCAGAAAAAAGTTCTCTTGCTTTTATTGGTTTTGTTATAAAATTGTTCATGCCGCTAGCTAACACTTGCTCTTTTGTTTCGGTAAATGCATTTGCAGATACACCTATTATTTTTACATTATCATTTTTTAGTATAGTGCGTATATAATTTGTAGCAGCAAAACCATCCATCTCGGGCATTTGAATATCCATTAATATAAAATCGATATCTTTTTCTTTTTCAAAGATATTTGCACACTCTTTTCCATTATTAGCGATGAGGATATTGAAACCTTCTGATACTAATATTTCTTTTAAAATAAATTGGTTTAAAATATCATCTTCCGCAATTAATATTTTATTTCCCTTTATAGCTTCAAAACCTAGAGGGTAATTACTTAAGGAAGAGTTTACAATCTTTTCAACTTCAACTTCAGTATTTAAAACATTACTTAAACCAAAAGATAATGTAAAATAAAAAGTTGTTCCTTCACTTATTTCACTTTTTACTTTTAATTCGCCACCCATTAAAGATATGAAATTATAACATATGTTCAAGCCTAGCCCAGTACCACCATATTTTCTAGATGTACTGGAATCTGCTTGTTCAAATGCATCAAATACTTTTTCCAACTGGTCTGCTGTCATTCCAATACCTGTATCTTTTACAGAAAAATATACAGAAGTTTTATCTGCACTCGTATTTGTTTGTTTTAGGGTAAGTATTATTTTCCCTTTTTCTGTAAATTTAAAAGCGTTGCTCAATAAATTTAGCAATATTTGTTTTATCCTTAGTGCATCGCCTATTAAAAAATTTTGTGTGGTTATTTCATTTTCTATAAAGAACCCCACATATTTATCGCCTAATTGGATTTCTGCAAAACTCGAAAAATCATTTAAAACATCATTCATAGAAAAAAGAACTTGTTCTATTTCTACTTTGCCCGATTCTATTTTTGCAATATCTAAAATATCATTTATTACATCTAATAAATGATTAGCAGATGAATTGATTTTATTGATGTAATCTTTTTGAACAATATTGGGATTAGTTTTTTGCAATAAATTATTTAAACCAATAACAATGCCTAGCGGTGTTCTAATTTCGTGCGACATAGTTGATAAAAATGAGGATTTCATTTTATCTGCCGATTCTGCTCTTTCTTTTTGGTAGTTTAACTCGTGTGTTCTATTGGCTACTATTTCTTCTAGCTGCTCCTTGTATTTATTTAGTGCATCTTCTGCTATTTGTCTATCTCTTATTTCTATTTGTAAATCTTTATTTTTGGCTAATAATATTCTGTTTCTATGTTTGTCTCTAAAAACCTTATCGTATTGCATAGATATTTTACTCATAATTGGACCTATCCCAAAGCTGCTCCAAGGGCTAAAAACATGTAGTAATAAAATAGTTGCTGTTTCTCCAAAACCAGTAAGTGGTGTATATGCTTGGCAATGCAATTCGTATTTACCCAAAGGTAAAGAGCTATACCGTATGCTAGGCAAATCCGATAACTCACTCCAGTTTTCATTAAAACCTATCAATTTAAATCGATAGGTTACATGCTTTTCATCTATAAACCATGCAGCGAATACCGAAATATTTATCGACCAATTGCCAGTAGGTATTTTAAAGCCAAGGGCATTTTTTTGTGGCTTTACATTTTGCCACTCAATTTCGTCTAATTGTACTTTTGGTGCAACATTATAGTGTTGTATATTTTTAAAATCTACACAATATAAGCCCGAGTTTAAGCAACAAAATAACTTGCCATTTTCGTCTAGCAATAGTGCCCTTGTACTCGTAAATTGCCAATCGGCTTTGCTTAATAATAAATTTATTCGTTGTTGTGCAACACCGGTATTTATATCAATAATAATAATGCCATCATTTGAGCCTGTAGCTATAGTATGGGTATTTAGCCATATAGATGTCCAACCTGCAATAGGATGTTCTATGGCAATTAATTTGCTATTAAAATTTTTATCTAGTAGCAATATTTTTTCTTCTTGTATTACCAAAATGTCGCCAATTTTATTTGGCACTATGGAGTAAGTATTTCCTTTTTCTGTTAGTAATTCTGTAACAATATGTACAAAACCTATTTCGGTTTCTTTCCACAACCCTTGGCCTAAAGTACCTACTAATACTTGCTCATGTTTGTCTAAAGCCAATGAATATACATACCCAAATTTATCTCCGTGTTCATTTAACACTTCGGTAGCCTCGTCATTTTTTATTTTAAATAATCCGCTAATAGTACCAAGCCATATTTCATCTTTTCTTGTAAGTAAAACCCTATTGGGGCTATTAATTATTTTTTGCTTATCATAAAAACGTTCTGCCTTTGAACCAGCTTTACAATAGAATAAACCATCTACAGTTGCCAACCATATTATGCTTATATCTAAAGGGTCCAAGCATGTATCCCAAACAATGGGGGGAAGCGAAGAAATAATAGTTGCTGTTTTTTCATGAGCAATATCTTCTTTCGAAATAATGGAACAAAACCCATCTCCACTTACTAATACATCCTTCTTTTTATTAATTTCTTTAATGGAAAATGCAGAGTTGTTAATGCCACAATCTATATGCTGTATTGTTTTTCTTAGTATAGATATTTTTTTTAATCCTGCGTTGTTGGTTGCTATCCAAATATTATTTGTTGTATCAATAAACAAATCGTTTATTATACTTTTTATATCTTGAAAAGCTTGCATTTCAATTCCTATAACCGTAGGCTTTACTAAAACAACTGTATGCCCAAAAGCCAACCACCATTCGTCTCCTAATATGGCAATAGCGTTAATTTTTTTATTTACTTCTGGCAAAAAATAGTGATCTGTTATGTCAAAATCACTATTCAAAACAAACAAGCCATTAAACGTTCCTACAAGAAAAAAATGATCAATTGTTTTTTCTACACATGTTATTAAATCTGCTTCTGGTAATTTTGCATTTGCGATTTTCCAGTCTATTCCTTGGTAAGTTAGTAAACCATATTTTGCAGACACTACCAAAAAATTATCACTATCTTTAATTAATATTTGCTTCACCAACCCAAGGTCGTCGGCAAATACAAGCTCTAAAATATTACCCGTTTGTTTTAATTTTAATAAACCAAACGATGTGCCCACAAAAAGAAAATCGCCATTTTTGGAAATACTTTCTGCAATCCCATATTTCCATTCAAATTTTAATTGAAGATTAATTTTATTGCCGTCCACATGAATGGCTTCGACCCCACGGTCAGTTCCTATCCACACAATCCCATCATCGGTAATATGTATGGTACGAAGGCCTAAACATTCGAGTCCTGTACGAGTGTCAAAAACTTTTATTGTATTACCATTATAGCAAGCCAACCCTGCTGGTGTAGCCATCCATAACCTACCATATTTATCTTGCCTTGTAGCATGAACTTGCTCATTAGGCAATCCTTGGTCGCTATTTATGGTACTAATTTTTAAAAACATATTGCAACAGGTAATACTTTAAAAAATATTTAAGAGTTGTTATTCTAGCGAATGTAGCATTAGTATTTTATTATTGTGCAGAATTCATTTTCCTTTTTGTGTAGTTCTTTCTTTTGCGCCTTTTGTAAGTGCATGACTTTCTCGCCTTGTAATCGTTTTTATAAATGCTAGTTTTCTAAAACGTAGCGCACTCCAATCTTCATCTATGGCTACCATTCTTACTGGCTCAAGCTCATATTTTGCTACAGATAGCCAGCCTGTATCTCTATTAAAATTGCAAGTATAGTTTTTTGATGTGCCTTTTGGGTAGCAAAACCAAAGCAAAGCATAGCCCTTTAATTTTGAATAAATTTCTTTTATTAATACATCTATTTGTTTTTGTTGGGTAACAAACAGCATGGCAAAATCTATTACTTTTACCTTTTTAATATCGTTTATAGATGATGTTATTCCTTTCATAGCATCCAGTTCTAACTCAAAACTTTTTGGGTCATTAATGGCAACAATTGCCGTATGATTTTTAAAGTTCAGCTTTTTAAAAAGTGGAGTCATGTTTTATCATTTATCAATAATATGAACCTTTAAGATAAAACTTTTTTAACTATTATCTTCGCAATCTAAAAAAATAAATTTATGTCAATAATGGTTTCTCAACAAGCACCCGATTTTTCTTTATATGATTCAGAAAAGAAACCAGTAAAATTATCGGATTTTAGACAAGATAAAAATGTGTTACTATTATTTTTTCCATTGGCTTTTACCAGTACATGTACGCAAGAGTTATGTGCAGTAAGAGATGATATTGCAAAATATACAAATCTAAATGCTCAAGTGCTTGGTATTTCTGGAGATTCGGTTTATGCTTTAGCAAACTATAAAGAAGAGCAAGGCTTCAATTTTCCATTATTGAGCGATTTTAATAAAGAAGTGTCTGCTGCTTATGGCAGTATTTACGAATCTTTTACCCTTATGCAAATGAAAGGGGTGTGCAAACGCTCTGCTTTTATTATTGATAAACAAGGAATAGTGCAATATGCCGAAGTACTAAATAATGCTTCTGATGTGCCAAATTTCAACGCTATTAACCAAATATTAGAAACATTACTTTAAAAATAATCTCAAATAGAAATGGGAACGGTATTTGTGCATAAAATATTGTTCTCTTTTTTATGATTTTATAACACTTTATTCAAAATGTTTGCCTTACATTTACATTGTTGAAAAAAATAATTTTCATATTATCCTTTATTGTTGGAATAAATTTTACATCTTTTGCTCAAAATAGAATCACTTCAAGTGATGGTTCTACGCCAGTAAAAATGGTAAACGCTTTTCCAAACCCTGCCACTACGGTAGTAAACTTTGAGTTTCAAAGAGATTATAGTCGTTCTTATTCTATTCAAATTCTCAATTCTATTGGTAAAGTGATGTATTCTGGTAAGAATATGCCTTCTTTTTTATCTATAGACCTTAAAGCCGAAAAATTTTACCGTGGCATTTATATCTATCAATTATTGGATAGAAATGGTGTTGTTATTGAATCTGGCAAAATTTTAGTCGTAAATTAATTTCCATTTTTTATTTTTGGTGTCAATTTGACGTAAAACAGGCATTGGCAAAATGTTTGACTGTTGTACCTTTGCACACATTAAAAAAACACGAACTCATGCAGGAAAAAGAAACAAACGTACCAGTAGAACCCGTAGTAGAAGAACAACAAATGGATATTAATGCCGATGCCGATATTCCTGGGCATACACACCTTAGCAATCCAGATTCGGAAGCAGAAAACATTACCGAAAAATTAGAAGCAGAAATACAAGAACAAAAAGATAAATACTTGCGTCTGTTTGCCGAGTTCGATAATTTTAAACGTCGTACTGCAAAGGAGCGAATGGAAATGTTTCAAACCGCTGGTAAAGAAATGGCCATATCTTTATTAGAAGTAGCCGATGATATGGACAGAGCAGAAAAACAAATTGCCATATCAGAAGATATTACTCAAGTAAAAGAAGGTGTACAACTCGTGTTTAATAAATTACGCTCTACACTGCAACAAAAAGGTATTGTAGCCATGGAAAGCATAGATACCGATTTTGATGTAGAAAAACACGAAGCCGTAACCGAAATACCAGCAGGCGAAGATAAAGCAGGCAAAGTGGTGGACGAATTGCAAAAAGGGTATTACATGAACGATAAATTAATTCGTTTTGCAAAAGTGGTGGTAGGGAAATAATGGGCAAATTTGCAAATAGGCAAATGTGCAAATAGGTAAACTTGCACACTTTTACATTTTGTAATTTAAAAATATTAATAGAATAAGCTTTTAAAAATTGAATACTGCTATGAGGCAAATTTTTCACATTTGCCTATTTGCACATTTTCACATTTGTATTTATGAAGAGAGATTACTACGAAATACTTGGCGTACCAAAAGGCGCATCTGCCGATGAAATAAAAAAAGCATACCGCAAAACGGCCATGCAGTTTCATCCCGATCGTAACCCCGGCGATAAAGCTGCCGAAGATAAATTTAAGGAAGCAGCAGAGGCATACGAAATACTAAACGACTCCGACAAAAAAGCACAGTACGACCGCTTTGGTCACAATGCATTTGCAGGTGGCAGAGGCGGTGGGCATGGTTTTGGTGGAGGTATGAATATGGATGATATCTTTAGCCAGTTTGGAGATATTTTTGGAAGCGGCGATGATGGTGGAGGCTTTGGAAGTTTCTTTGGCGGTAGCAGAAGTAGAGGCGGAGGAGGTGGAAGTCGAGGTACAAGAGGCAGCAACCTCCGTGTTAAAATGAAACTCAATTTTGAAGAAATTGCAAAGGGCGTTACCAAAACAATAAAAGTAAAAAAGAGTATTAAGTGCGATACTTGTACAGGCACTGGAGCAAAAGATAAAAACAGCATGCAAACTTGTGGTACATGTGGCGGTAGCGGGCAAGTACGCAGGGTACAAAATACTTTTCTTGGGCAAATGCAAACCGTAACCACATGCCCTACTTGTAGTGGAGAGGGAAGTACCATTACTGCAAAATGTGGATCATGCAAAGGCCAAGGCACGGTATATGGGGAAGAAACCGTAACCGTGGATATACCTGCAGGTGTGCAAGAAGGCATGCAGCTAAGCGTTACAGGCCGTGGCAATGCTGGCGAGCGTGGAGGTAGCGCAGGCGATTTAATTGTACTCATAGAAGAAGAAGCACACCCACAACTCACCAGAGATGGATTAAACGTAGGCTACGATTTACACATATCTTTTCCCGATGCAGTATTTGGTACGCAAGTAGAAGTACCAACAATAGATGGCCGTGCAAAAATAAAAGTACCACCCGGCACACAAAGCGGAAAAATATTTAGACTAAAAGGCAAAGGCTTTCCTCATGTAAACAGTTACGAAAAAGGCGACCAGCTGATACAAGTAAATATTTGGACACCACAACACGTAAGCCACGATGAAAAAGAAATATTAGAAAAACTAAACGACTCAAAAAACTTTATACCTGCACCAGAGAAAAGTGAAAAATCTTTTTTTGATAAGGTGAGGGAAATGTTTTCGTAAATGAATTTACCATTTATTGAATAGATGCCTGCAAGGAGTTGTGGGCATTTTTGTTTTTTATATTTGGGGCTGTGGGCTGAAAATCTTTGTTAAACATCTGTTCGGTCTTCCCGCAGCATTGCGCATTGGCGTCAAGTTAATTGATATCCACATAGGTTGAAAAGCAATGTGGGCATATATTTAAAAGAAAAAGCAACTTGTAGTTCTAAACACATTT
>JAYTLA010000109.1:0-14227 GCA_043729825.1 Ferruginibacter sp. | reverse complement strand
TTTGCCACGAATAACACGAACCTGTCTGCCGACAAAGGCAGGTTTTTACTAATGGTTTTTATTCGTGTTCATTAGTGTAATTAGTGGCTCAAAAATTATTTTTCTTCTTCAAGCTCATCCAACAAACCATGCCCATGCTCACCGCAACTGTTATGTCTTTTCATACTTGCTTTAGCGGGTGTAGTAGCATTGCCGCTTGCTTTCTCT
Organism: Ferruginibacter sp.; assembly: GCA_043729825.1. GTDB lineage: Bacteria > Bacteroidota > Bacteroidia > Chitinophagales > Chitinophagaceae > Ferruginibacter. The sequence goes on along the minus strand of JAYTLA010000109.1, from coordinate 14,020 downwards.
TCCAATAATTTGTTGATGATTCTATTGCGCTCTGCAAAAATTTCTTTGCGTATAGCCGAATCTTTTTCTATATCGTAATATAAAATACCATCTACAAAAGTTTTTTCTGCTTTGGCATAAATGCTAAGTGGGTTATCGCTCCACAACACAATATCTGCATCTTTTCCTTTTTTTATGCTACCTACTTGCTTATCTATATGCAACATTTTTGCTGGGTTTATCGTTACCATTTTAAAAGCATCTTCTTCGCTCATGCCGCCGTACTTCACAGCCTTAGCGGCTTCTTGGTTTAGGCGACGAGCCATTTCTGCATCGTCGCTATTTATAGCTACGTTTAATCCTACATTGTGCATAATGGTTGGGTTGTAGGGTATGGCATCTTGCACTTCTACTTTGTATGCCCACCAATCGCTAAAGGTAGATGCGGCTGCACCGTGCGCTTTCATTTTATCGGCTACTTTATAACCTTCTAAAATATGTGTGAACGTATTTATTTTAAAACCAAATTTTTCTGCCATGCGCATGGTCTCTACAATTTCGCTGGCTATATAACTGTGGCAAGTAATAAATCTTTTTTGCTCCATTATTTCTACGAGTGCATCAAGCTCTAAATCTCTGCGAACTTTTTTTCCATCTACACCCTTCATGGCATTTCTATAATCTGTAGCTCTGGTAAAAGCATCCATTTGCACTTGCTCTACCCCCATACGTGTATCAGGAAAACGAGTATTGTTTGGCGCAGGATTGCGTTTTACATTTTCACCCAAGGCAAATTTTATAAATGGATCGGCACCTACAAATTTTAATGCGGTGTCATTTACACCCCAACGGTGTTTCATTAATTGTGTTTGTCCGCCAATGGTATTGGCACTGCCATGCAAAATATGCGAGGTAGTAACGCCGCCACCGAGTTGTCTGTAAATGTCTATATCATCAGGGTCCATGTTGTCGCCAATGCGCACTTCCGATGTTACAGATTGCCCGCCTTCATTTATAGATTCGCAGGCTATATGTGAGTGCTCGTCTATAATACCTGCGGTTACGTGTTTGCCTGTACCGTCTATCACACGGGCGTTTGCGCTAGATAAGTTTTTGCCTACGGCTGTTATTTTTCCTTTTTCTACCAACACATCTGCATTGGTTAAAATGCCTTCTGCTTCGTTTGTCCACACCGTTGCATTTTTTATGAGTACGTTTTCTTCTTTTGGTATTTCTTTAAAACCGTACGCCATATTTGGATATGTAAGCGTACCCATGGTAATGACTTTATCTTTCTTAATGCTATCTTTTTTTGCAGCAATATCGCTTACAAAATTGGCTGTCCATAAAACCATATTGCCAAGGCTATCTGTACCTGTGCCGTTCCATTGTGTACCATTGTTTACACCGCTAAGTCTGTATCCTTTTTTTGATTTTTTTGTTTCGGCAAAATTTATTTTTACGGCTTTGCCATCGTTGCTGTATTTTGCAGAAATGGTATCAGCGCTTATGATATCTGCAGCGGCATTGTCTTTTACTTCTAACACAAAATTTTTGTTGGTATTGTTTTGTGCAATGTTGATGTTGTATCTGCCTCTTGTTTGTATGCCGCCATCTTCTTTTACGATATTTCTTACGCCTTGTATCCAGTTTTGAAGTATGTTCGTTTTTTCTGCAAACACAGCACCCGTGGTAATGATAAAGTTGGCCAACTTACCTGCTTCTATACTGCCTGTTTCGTTGTACATGCCTAGCAACTGTGCAGGGTTTTTGGTAAGTGCATCTAAGGCAGCTTTTTCCGAAAGCCCGTACTGCATTGCCTTGCGAAGGTTTGGTAAAAATTGTTTGGCGTCTTTTAAATCGGCACTGGTGATGCAAAAGTTTATGCCTGCTTTTTCAAAAGCTGCTGGGTTGCTTGGTGCCATTTCCCATTGCTTTAAATCTTGCAGCGAAATAAATCTTGTATCGTTTACATCATCCACATCTATAGCCGCAGGAAAATTTAATGGTAAAATATAATTGGCTTTCGTAGCTTTTATTTCGGTCATGCGTTGGTATTCATCTTGCCCTGCTTTTATGATGTATTGCACAGCAAATTCATCACCAATTCTATCGGCACGCAAACAGTTCCATTTATTATTGGCTTCAAAAATTTGCGGCAACGTTACGTTATTGTTCCATGCTTGTAAACTTAAATTGGTGCCTTCGGTAGCTGGTTTGTTTTTGTACCACTGCGCATCTAAAAATGTTTGGCGAAGTAATGCAATGCTACCCATTAAACTTCCAGGATAACTTTGTGTAGAACTGCCTTTGCTAAAGGAATAAAACGAAGCGGCTTTATCTTTTAGCATGGTAAGGTTTTCTTTTTTGTCTGATAAGTCAACCACAGCACCAGTGCCACGGGCTATACCATCTTTTTGATGTGTAAGCACTACGCCAAAGCCAATATCTCGAAGGGTTTTGGCTTTTGTTTCGTCTGCTGAAAAAATATTTGCGGCGTTTACTTCTGGTCGTATAGCTTGGTTCCAACCATAAGCGCCTTTTGTATTGCTGCCAAATTGTGCTGGTGCAAAAAAATCGAATCCTCTGCCTTGGCGTGTTGGAAGAGATTGCATACCATAATCACTATACATATCTATAAAAGATGGATAAATGTATTTTCCTGCACAGTCAACAACCACTGCATCTGTTGGTACTGCACCGCCTACAGTTGCGGAAATAATTTTTCCATTTTTAATGATGAGTGTTGCATTGCTTAACGTTGTTTGTGCATCTTTTACAATAGTCGCATTGGTAAAAGCATAGCTTTTGCTGCGTATATCTGCTACGCCATTTACGGTGGCGGTTTCTTGGCAGAAAGCAATGGTGGAAGTTGTGCTGAATACAAAAAATAATGTTAGTCGTTTGAATAGATTCATACCTTTTTGTTTGTTAGTATTTTAAAAGAAAGAATGTGTAATTTAATGAAAGGGGAGGAAAGATTTGGATAAGTTTTTTATAATATTCCTTACAAATTAATATTTGTACAAAGATCTATTTAAACCGCTAACGGGGTTTGCAACCGCCGTCAGGGTTAGGCTACCCTTTTTTAAATTATGAGAATGATTGTGTAAACCCCAACGGCGGCTTTCAGCCCCGTTGGCGGTTGAGTAGAAAGTAAAACTTATTATTAAAATAGTTTTGTAATTATAAGAAATGAATTGGTAAAAAAGTATAGTTCTTAATAAATATTCAGTACCCTTCAATCCCCTGCTTTCTCATTATCCGTGTAGTATCATTCGTAAGTTTAAAACCAAATTTTTCATACAAGCCATGTGCATCTTTTGTGCCAAGCATCCAACCTCTAAAGCCTTGTAATTCTTCGTGGTCTAAAATGGTTTGCATAAGCCATTTGCTTAAGCCTTTGCCACGGTGGCTTTCCATAATAAATACATCAGCCAAATAACCAAACGTAGCTTTGTCTGTAATTACTCTTGCAAAACCTATTTGTTCTTCTTTGAAAAAAACACTAAAGCAAACAGAATTTTCAATGCTTCTTTTTACGATATCTAAAGGAATGTTTTTTGACCAATAACTTTCGTTGCATAAATATTGATGAACGAGTGGGATGTTTATTTTTGTTTTGTCGGTGCTGATGAAATAATGAGGGAACATAATTAATCAGTGTAATTAAATGGTATAATTTTGTGCATAATCTATTGCATAATAAAAGATGAAAAAGGGTATGCCGTACAAGTGAGTGACACAACGATGATGACCATAGCTTTTTTTCGCTTGGGCAATCCCAACACTTCGTGTTGGGATTGCCCAAAATAAAACCTCACCCCCGCCTCTCCAAAGGAGAGGAGCCACACTTCAATAATTTAAAATAATTCTCAATTTCTCAGAGTTCAAAAGTCCCCCTTCGGGGGACCTGCCTACCGCAAGCAGGTTTATGGGGCTAAAATCGACTGCCTCACCCGCACCAATTTTTCCAACAATGGCTCTAACAAATCTAATCGCAACATATTTGCACCATCGCTTTTTGCTTCGGCAGGGTTGGGGTGTGTTTCTATAAATAATCCATCGGCACCTGTGGCTATGGCTGCTTTTGCAATTGTTTCTATGAGCGATGGATTGCCGCCAGTTACACCACTTGTTTGGTTTGGTTGTTGTAGAGAATGTGTGCAATCCATTATGACTGGCACGCCAATTTCTTTCATCCAAGTTATGTTTCTATAATCAACAATAAGATCTTGATAGCCGAAAGTATTTCCTCTGTCGGTAAGCCAAGCTTTATCATTGCCGGCTTGTTTAATTTTATCTACCGCAAATTTCATAGATGGGCCACTGAGGAATTGCCCTTTTTTTACATTTATAATTTTGCCTGTTTTTGCAGCGGCTACCAATAAATCTGTTTGGCGGCAAAGGAATGCAGGTATTTGTAAAACGTCTACATACTCCGCAGCCATAGCTGCTTCTTCGTGTGCATGTATGTCGGTAGTAGTGGGTATAGAAAATGTTTTCCCAACTTTTTGTATAATTTTTAGGGACGCTTCATCGCCAATGCCAGTAAAACTATTGGCACTTGTGCGGTTGGCTTTGCGATACGATGCTTTAAAAATATAGGGTATTTCTAAGCGCTTACAAATTGCAGAAACTTTTTCGGCTATTTCCATTACAATTTCTTCGCTTTCGGTAATGCATGGGCCTGCTATGAGGAAGAAATTGTTTTTTGTGTATTGTTGGTTTTTGAATAGTTCGTTCATGAGAGCAAAATTAGCTAATTAGCCAATATGCTAATGTGCTAATTTTTTATTGCGAAAGTCCATTATAAAATGGTTAATAATATATTGTAAGACCCAATAATTTAATTTTAATTTGCAGTATATAAAATTGAGATAATGGTAAAAGAAAAAATACTCGTAATAGGTGCAAGCGGGCAAATAGGCGTGGAGCTTACGCTAGCACTTAGAAAAATATATGGCAATGCCAATGTAATAGCAAGTGATTTAAGAGAGCAAAATCCTTTACTTGAAGGCACTGGACCGTATGTGAGTTTAGATGTGATGAACAAAGAAATGCTGCACGTGCAAGTGATACGCCAAGGCATTACACAAATTTATTTATTGGCCGCTATCTTATCTGCCACTGGCGAAAAAAATCCAAACCTTGCTTGGCATTTAAATATGACGAGCCTATTAAATGTACTCGATATTGCTAAAGAAGAAAATTTGCACAAAATATATTGGCCAAGTAGTATAGCCGTTTTTGGGCCTACAAGTCCAAAACAAAATTGCCCACAGCAAACGATTATAGAACCGAGCACTGTATATGGTATTAGTAAATATGCTGGGGAGTTTTGGTGCAATTATTATTTTAATAGATATGGTGTAGATGTGCGAAGCCTTCGCTACCCAGGTTTAATAAGTTATAAAAGTCAACCTGGTGGCGGCACTACCGATTATGCTGTAGAAATTTTTCATGCTGCAAAAGATAAAGAGCAATATGAATGTTTTTTGAAAGAAGATACTTACTTACCTATGATGTATATGCCCGATGCTATACGTGCAACGATAGAATTAATGGAAGCCGATAAAAGCAAAATAGGCATTCGTACATCGTATAATTTAGGAGGTATGAGTTTTTCTCCAAAGGAAATAGCTGCTGAAATAAAAAAACATAGTGAAGATTTTGATATTATTTATAAGCCTGATAGCCGTCAAGCCATTGCCGATAGCTGGCCACAAAGTATAGATGATGCTGTTGCAAAATACGATTGGGGATGGAAAGAACAGTATAAATTAGAGGAAATGGTGGTGGATATGCTGGAAAATCTTTAAGCATAAAAAAGTATATTACAAGAAAAAGTCCTAAAAAGACGCACTTATGGCTAAAATTGCACGTGTACAAGTTTTTTACAAAAAAAGGCTGAACTTTTTTTTGTAGTAATATAAAATGCATTATGTTTGCTGCTATTAAAAACTAAAAAAACTGAATATGAAAAAATTAATTAGACTATCATTTTTGGCTATTGCATTAGTAGTAGCAACAGTAAGTTCAACAAATGCAGCTTTTCCTAAAGACCAAGTAGCTTCTACAGTAGTTTCTACAAATGTATCTACAGTTGCTAATGTAACTCCAGAGCCAACAATTACAAAGGCGCAAGCAAAAAAACAATTAAAAGAATTTAAAAAAGCAAACAACTGGTATGCTGGTGGTAGCAAAAGTAAAATTGTAGCTGCTCTTTTGGCTTTCTTCTTAGGAGGTTTTGGTGTGCACAGTTTTTACATGGGTAACAAAAAGAAAGGTTTTATCCAGTTAGGAGCTACTGTTCTTGGAATTATTTTGTTAATTGTAGGTGCAACAAAAACTGTATCAGCAGTAGCTGCTGTAGGTACTACTGCTGCTGTAAGTGCAAGTGTTTCACCATTACTTATAATTGGTGCAGTTTTGCTATTTGGTGTTAGTATTTGGGCTTTTGTTGACTTTATCCGTATTCTTACTGGCGGTTTAGCTCCTGAAGAAGGATTCGAAAGCTAATTTAACAAGTCAATTTAAATTTATTGAAAAAGAGGCTGTACTTTTGCAGCCTCTTTTTTATATCGCTAATAACCATAATAAATTTCATTTAATGCAAATAACTTTATATAAAAAAATAATTTTTATTTCTATCCTAATTTCATTTTTCTCTTGTCGCATATTTGCAGCAGATACATTATACTTTGTTGGTAATATAAAAATTTCAAAAAAGGTATCTTATAGTTATAATTTAAGATTCATTATTGAAAAAGAAAATAAAATTAGAGGCTACAGCTTATCAGACCTTGGCGGACCAAATGAAGTAAAAACAAAAATTATAGGGACTTTTGATAGTACCAAAATGACACTTACTTATGAAGAAAAAGATGTATTGAGATCAAAAGTTGATTTGCAAAAAAATGATTTGTGTTTTGTAAAAGCTACGCTAAAATTAAAAAAAACTAAATTTTTTGAAACATTATCTGGAAAGTTTAGTGCTTATGAACCTGGTAAAACGGAGCAATGTGCTAGCGGTGAAGTAAAATTAACAAATACGGATAGAATGAAAGTATTATTAAAGAAGATATATGGAGTTGATGAAACACTTGCCAATACTGGTCCAGAATCTAAAACAAAACCGACAGAAATAGCAGATGATAAAGGGAAAGAATTTTTGATTACAGGAACGAAGATAAAATTGACCATTTGGGATCAAGGTAAAGTTGATGGAGATAAAATTTCCATTATGTTAAACGATAAATATATTTTGGAAAATTATGTAATAACGGCTTCAACAAAAGTTATAGATTTAGCACTTTCTGATGCAGGAAGAAACGTAATTAAAATAATAGCCCTTAATGAAGGTACTTTACCCCCCAATACTGCAGCTTTAAAAATAGAATCTGAATTAGAAGAATACCCCATTCTTACACAAGCAAAACTTAATGAAATAAGAACTATTTATTTGCGAAAGAAATAGCACCTGCAAAATATATTTTAAAAAAGCACTTTTATTATAGTGCTTTTTTATTTTACCTTCGCCACATGAGCGAACAACAAATTTCTACTACAAAAAAAATAGTAATGAGCGGCATAAGGCCAACAGGTTTTTTGCACCTTGGCAACTATTTTGGAGCAATACGCAATTATGTAAAAATGCAAGATGAGTTTGAGTGCTACTTTATGGTAGCCGACTTGCATAGCCTTACCACACACCCAGACACTAAAGAACTTAAACCAAATGTATATAGAGTAGTGGCAGAAAACATTGCTTGTGGTCTGGACCCCGATAAAGCTGCATTTTATTGCCAAAGCCATGTAAGAGAAACATCGGAATTGTATTTGTATTTGAATATGTTGGCATATATGGGTGAGTTAGAAAAAACCGTTACATTTAAAGATAAAGCCCGCCAAAATCCGGAAAATATAAATGCAGGACTACTCACCTACCCTGTACTGCAAGCCGCCGATATTATGATACATCGTGCTAGCTATGTACCAGTGGGCAAAGACCAAGAGCAACACCTAGAAATGGCTCGCACATTTGCCAATCGTTTTAATTTTAGGTACGGAAATATTTTCCCCGAGCCTCAAGCTTTCAACTATAATTTAGAACTTGTAAAAGTTCCATCTCTCGATAATACTGGCAAAATGAGCAAGAGCGAAAACCAAGCAGCAACTTTATACTTAGCAGATGATGATGTTACTATTCGCAAAAAAGTAATGAAGGCAGTAACCGATGTAGCACCAACTGAAAAAAACAGTGCAATGCCCGAATCTATTCAAAATATTTTTTCGCTTTTAAAACTAGTAAGCCCTCAAGAAAAGGTAGATAAATACTATACAGATTTTAATGAAACAACGATTAGATATGGTGATATGAAAAAAGATTTAGCAGAAGATATGGTAAATTTTATAGCACCAATACGCCAAAAAGCTTTGGATCTTTTAAACGACGAAAGCAAACTTAAAGCCATAATGGAAAAAGGCGCAGAAAAAGCCAATAAAAGCGCCAATGAAACTATGAGGATGGTAAGGGAAGCGATGGGGATGAATTATTAAATGAAGGTTCAAAGTTGAAGGTTCAAAGTTGAAAGATTATTGAAAATTGTTGAATCGTTATATAAACTACGAAATAAATAAATAAACTTCAATCTGAAAAAATTAGCAAATTAGCAGATTAGCACAATAGCCAATTATTTTATTAAAATCGCCCTAAAAAATCGTACGTTCCCATAAATACCCTTACATTCGTTATCCAGATAATATAATTTTTTAGAACTCATGGCCAAGATAAAGAAACCGAAACATATTGCTATTGCAGGTAACATTGGAGCAGGCAAAACCACATTGACAGAAATGCTAAGCAAGCATTACAAATGGATACCACAGTTTGAAGATGTGGACCACAACCCCTACCTCAACGATTTTTATGAAGACATGCCAAGGTGGAGTTTTAACCTACAAATATTTTTCTTAAACAGCAGACTAAACCAATTGTTGGAAATACAGCGTGGTACTGAAACTGTAATACAAGATAGAACCATATACGAAGATGCAAACATTTTTGCGCCAAACTTGCACGATATGGGGCTTATGGGCAAAAGAGATTTTGAAAACTATTACAAATTTTTTGAAACTTTAAAATCAATGGTGCAACCGCCCGACTTATTAATTTACCTAAGAGCATCGGTGCCTACTTTGGTTTCTCAAATACAAAAAAGAGGAAGAGAATATGAAGAAAATATTCGACTAGATTATTTGAAAAAGCTAAACGATTATTACAATACCTGGATAGATGGATACAAAGAAGGCAAGCTATTAATTATAGATGCAGACACCAATAAGTTTGCAGAAAACGAAGACCATCTTGGGCAAATTATTAGTGGTATAGATGCGCAGTTGTTTGGGTTGTTTTAGTATGGAGTATATAGTATATAGTATTTAGACTTTGGAGTAAAATAAGTCAAGGCTTTGTTATTTAATTTTGGCATTTTGCTTTTCCAAAATTTAAATGTAAAAATAGAATTTCAAAAGAAACGAACCCCAGTCTCAATACTAAATACTCAATACTAAGTACTCTCTTAATCCAACAACCTATTCTTCATTGCATAAAAAATTAATCCTACAGAATTTTTCACACCAAAACGCTCCATCAGCCTATCTTTTATGGCTTCTACAGTGCGGGCACTAATAAATAATTTGGCGGCTATTTCCGAAGCGGTAAATTCCATGGCTACATGCATCAGCACTTCTTTTTCTCTCTCGCTAAGCACAGCTTCTTTATTTAATGATGGGGTAAATTTTTGCTTGCTATAATTTTTGCGAATAAGAATACGATTTACAAACGGACTTAGGTAAAATCCTGTGCGCTTTACATCGTTTATGGCTTTGTATATTTCTGCAGGTTCGGTATTTTTTAATAAATAACCTGCCGCACCGCAATCCATAAGGTGGCTTACAAACCTATCGTCTTCGTACATGGTAAGAACAATTACACGAATGTTAGGATATTCTTTGGTAATGGCTTTAGTAGCATCAATGCCATCTTTTACAGGCATTTTAAGATCGCAGAGAATAATATCGGGCATATGCTCGGGTATTTGTGCCATTAGCTCTTCGCCATTTTCGGCCTCAAATACAAAACGCATATTGGTATATTGCCTCATCGACAAAATAACGCCCTTGCGAAAAATTTTATGGTCGTCTGCAATCCCTATTTTTATTTCTTCAAGCATATTGGTGCAAAAATAGGACTATTAAAATGTAAGATTTGAGATTTTTGATTTAAGATTAACGTTTGCCATTTATCATTTATTATTTATCATTGTCTTCTACAAGTAACTTCCATTCTAAAATTGCAAACACCAAACAATAAACGCCAAACAACAAACCTTCAACCTTGAACCTTGAACTTTGAACCTCTCAAACCTCTTCAACCTTTAAAACCTCTTAAACTTTGTGAACCCTAACTATCCTTCGGTATCTCTACCGTAACCTTATAATACGTTAAGCTTGCATCTATATCAAAAGTTATTTTACCATTTAAAACTTTCATACGGCTGCTAATATTTTTAAGCCCAAGCCCATTGCCCATATAACTTAGTTTTTCAAACTCGGGTTGCAGCAGGCCTTTACCATCGTGGTGTATGCGTATAAATAAATTATCACCATTTATGTTTTGCGTAAGATGTATAAAACCAGCATTGCTGTGTTTTATCACATTGTTTACCAGCTCTTGCACTACTCTAAAAGCAAGCATTTCGTTTTCGGTAGTAAGCCTATCTTTATAATCGTGAAAACGTGCCGTAGCTTTTATAACACCGCTGCCATTTATTTTTTGAAACAAATCGTTGGTGGCACTCTCTAGTCCAAAGTTTTTTAGAGTAGGTGGCATTAGTTTATGACTAATGTTTCTTATAAGCATGATAGCTTCGTCTATAATTTGTTTTGCGCTAAATATGCTTTGTATTTGTTGGGCTTTTTCTTGGTTTACGAGGTTATCGTTTAGGTAAAGGCGCACGGTGGCAAGTAATGGCCCCGCATCGTCGTGTAGGTCGGCAGCTATGCGTTGGCGCTCCTCTTCTTGAAACTGAATGCTAGCCTTGAGCATAGCCACCCGTTTTTCTTCTTCTATTCTTTCTAGCTCTTTATTAAAATTATTTACCCTGCGCTGGTGCATTACCACAAATAGTACCACCACCATACCCAATAGCACCATTATTGTAGTGCCTATTATCATCACTTTGCCACCAAGGGCACCATCTGCTACTTGTAAAAAAAACATGGCGGCTACGAGTTGGTTTGTTTAAGAAAAGGCAAATCATCATCTAAACCCAACCCATCGGGGACTTTAATAATATCGGCATCGGTTTCTATGCGCTCGTGAGCAAACCATGCGAAGGCGAGGATGAGGTCTTTGGAAATTGAAACTAGTGCATAAATAATTTTCATCTTTTTTAACAGTACGATATCTTTTGAGGAAGTAACAAGAAGATAAAAAAAGAAATTTCCAGTGAAATAAATAAATAATCCAACACAAATCCAAAATGAAATAGAATTATAAATCGGATTTTTTGAAACAAGATTCATTTTTTCATAAAAATAATATGTAATTATTAATATAAAAACGAAAAATTCTATTAAAGGAGGAAGATTATCGAACTTAGATAAATCAGAATAAATATAATTATAAACACAGAAAATCATAAATGGCAAAACTGAAAAAGAAATTATTTTCCTTACAATTTTATTTTTTAGAATTAAATTGAAAAAATAGGCGAATAATAAATATTCGACAAAATAATATATTCTTAGAGTAAGAAAATATAATGGTTTAGAAAGCTTAAAATAAAGGAGATAATAACAAATCGCTACAAATAATGCTAAAAAAATTGTATATACAAAAAAAACCTTTAAATGTTTTGGATTATTTTTCTTAAGAAAAAATAATCCAAACACAAAAGGTAAAATTTCAAAAAGATAATTAAGATTTGCTATTAGTTTCAGATAGATTAGTTTGAATCAAATGTAACTAAGAGATAGCAAATAAAAAAATTAAAGATTAAATAAACCGTTAACTAAGCAATCAATGATTCCGAATCCCATAAAGTAAGTTTTAAAAATTAATAATGATGTGAATTTCCATCAATACGTACTTCTACGCAAAAGATATTTTGTAAAAAGTAGATATACGTATATGTTAAAATAAACATTATAAACAAGTTAAAATTTAAATAACAAAATATTAACATGCGTCAAAAAGCAAATATACGTATAATTTATAGTAATTTTACTATTTACAAAAAGTAAGTTTACTTAGTATTTTTTGATAAAAAAGGAGGTTTATTCACACTTTTTAAACAAAGTGGATATCTTTTGTAGCTCATGGGCATTAAAAAAAAGATATTTAGCCAAAAACGAGGAGTGGATTTTTAATTTTGTGTGGCTACTAATAAAAATGAATTTGCTTCGCAAATTGGGTTAGCCACGAATAACACTAATAGGCACTAATGAGCGAATGGGTTTTATTCGTGTGCATTGGTGCTATTAGTGGCTACAAAAAACATACACACAAAAGCATTTTTATAACATACATACCAGCTAACCAACAATGCCAAACATACAAGCCATAAAATTTGCCATAGCAGACGATCACAAAATTTTTAGAGATGGTATAAAAATGGCGCTAGGCGATAAAGAAAACCTAAAACTTATTTGGGAGGCTGAAGATGGTAAAGATATGATGCACAAAATATCGGTAAAGCTACCCGATGTACTGCTCATGGATATTCGTATGCCAGAGATAGATGGTATAAATGCACTACAAATACTACGCAAAGAATATGCAGGAGTAAAAATAATAGTGCTAACCATGTACGACGATCAGCAGATGATAAATAAAATGATGGAAATGGGTGCCAATGCCTACCTCACCAAAACCACCGACCCCGAAGAAATATACAAAGCCATGCTTACTTGTATGAACGAGGAATTTTATTTTAACGACCTCGTAAACCAAGCCGTAATGGGCAAACTCATGCGGCAAAAAAATGTACGCCAAACTTATGGCGATGCATTGCCTATAAGCTTTAGCGAAAAAGAATTAAAAATACTGCAACTGCTTTCAGAAGATTTAACGATAGATGAAATTTCTAAAATTGTTTTTCTTAGCCCCCGCACCATAGAAACCATACGGCAAAATATGAAGACACGTGTAAATGCAAAAACCGTGGGTGGGTTGCTGATGTATGCTATTAGGAATAAGTTGATAGAGTAAGAAGTGCTTATTAAATTTAGAAACTATTGTTATGATAATGCAATGTGCGCCAGCTCATGAATAAACGAACTGTCAGCCTAAGCTTGTCGAAGGCGTGGTTAAAAAATAAAAAATTTTTTCATGACAGCATCGGGTTCGACAAGCTCACCCTGACAGTAAACTGGTGAAGCCATAGCTATGAAAATATTTGCTTGAGTAAAAAGACTGTCAAAGCTGCCATAAAAAAGCTGTCAGCCTGAGCTTGTCGAAGGAGTGGTTAAAAAAATAAAACATTTTTTCATAACAACATCGGGTTCGACAAGCTCACCCCGACAGTATGATGGTGCACTGTGCGCCAGCTCATGAATAAACGAGCTGTCAGCCTGAGCTTGTCGAAGGCGTGGTTAAAAAAATAAAACATTTTTTCATTACACCATCGGGTTCGACAAGCTCACCCTGACAGTAAACTGGTGAAATGTGCACCAGTTCATGAATATACGAGCTGTCAGCCTGAGCTTGTCGAAGGCGTGGTTAAAAAAATAAAACATTTTTTCATAACAACATCGGGTTCGACAAGCTCACCCTTACAGTATGATGGTGGAATGTGCGCCAGCTCATGAATAAACGAACTGTCAGCCTGAGCTTGTCGAAGGCGTGGTTAAAGAAATAAAACATTTTTTCATACAGCATCGGGTTCGACAAGCTCGCCCTGACAGTAAACTGGTGAAGCCAAAACTATGAAAATATTTGCTTGAATAAAAAGACTGTCAAAGCTGTCATAAA
>JAYTLA010000108.1:0-8887 GCA_043729825.1 Ferruginibacter sp. | reverse complement strand
TCCTGAATATAAAAGGAACAAAAACGGTGGAGAGCTTTCACAAACGTCTGGGTAAAATAATGTGGAACAAATGTGGAATGGCCCGAAATGAAAAAGGGTTAAAAGAAGCTATTGAAGAAATACGTTTATTAAAAAAAGAATTTTGGTCAGATGTAAGAGTACCGGGAGAGGTACTGGAAATGAATCCTGAACTGGATAAAGCCGGACGTGTAGCAGATTTTATAGAACTGGGAGAATTAATGTGTATAGATGCGCTTGACAGAAATGAAAGTTGCGGTGGTCATTTTAGAGAAGAAAGCCAGACAGAAGATGGCGAAGCAAAACGTGACGATGTAAATTATGCTTACGTAGCTGCTTGGGAAAACAAAGGAGACGCAGGCTGGAACTTACATAAGGAGGAATTGAGTTTTGAAATTGTGAAACCTACTCAAAGGAGTTATAAATAAATTGTTGAATTGTTTTATAAGAAGTAAATAGAAAAACCAAGAACGAATGGAACATTACCACATGAACCTCACTCTTAAAGTGTGGCGTCAAAAAAACAACAAGGCAAAAGGAAGTTTTGAAACATACAATGTAAAAGACATTTCTAGCGAAATGAGTTTTTTAGAAATGTTTGATGTGCTAAACGAACAACTCATTGTAGATGGCAAAGAGCCTATTGCTTTTGATCATGATTGTAGAGAAGGTATTTGTGGTATGTGTAGTATGCATATAAATGGCGAAGCACATGGGCCATGGAAACAAAATACCACTTGCCAATTGCACATGCGTGCTTTTAAAGACGGCGACACCATTGTGGTAGAACCTTGGCGCAGTAAGGCTTTTCCGGTATTGAAAGATTTAACGGTTGATAGAACTTCGTTTGATAGAATTATAGAAGCCGGTGGATATATAAGTGTAAACACTGGTAATGCGGTGGATGCAAATGCTATTCCTATTGATAAAAAAGATGCAGATGATGCATTTTCGGCTGCGGCTTGTATCGGTTGTGGTGCTTGTGTGGCCACATGTGTAAACAGCAGTGCAATGTTGTTTGTTGGCGCAAAAATTTCGCAATTGGCTTTATTGCCACAAGGTGGGCCTGAGAGAGAAAGTCGTGCATTGAACATGGTAGCGCAAATGGATAAAGAAGGTTTTGGAAATTGTACCAACACATACGCATGTGAGGCACAATGCCCGAAAGGTATTTCCGTAGCCAATATTGCTCGTATGAATAAAGAGTACATTGGCGCTAGTTTTGCAACAGAAGAAAATTAAATATCGATTATATTTTACAATATAATTTTACAATGGTCTGATGGAGTTTCCGTTAGACCATTTTTATTAAAAGCGTTTTATAACTATAGCAGCATTTTTACTAAAATAACCGTCTTATTAGAAATCAGTTTTTCAAAGTATATTCACAAAAAAAAAATAACAACATTACAGTCCTAAAACAATATTATGGTAAAAATATATTGCGATGCTTATTTGCAATAACCATTTTATTGTTGTGTACAAGCTCATTGTCTGCACAAATTTTGCTGCCGCAATCTTCTAATCTCAGAAATAAAAAAGTAGCAGTACAATTTCCTATTCAAAAATTGGATACGCTCAGTATTGCACCTGCAACGCTTATCATTACAAATGTGCCCGATAGTATTTATACAAAAGATTATGTAAATGGTTCTATAAAATGGAAAGCGAAACCTAGTTTTGATAGTATTCAAGTTTCGTACAGGGTATTTCCAATAAAAATAAATGCAGTATCAAAACACTTGGATTATGATTTGGTGAAAGACAGATTTACCATTGAAAATCCGTTTACGAATATAAATTCGGCAAAGCAAATTAATCCGTTACTAAACTTTGGTACATTAAAAACCGATGGTAGTTTTGGTAGAGAAATAGCCATTGGCAATAATAGAGATGCATCAGTAAGAAGTACGCTAAACCTACAATTGAGTGGCTTTATAGCCGATAGTATTGAAATAACTGCAGCTATTACCGATAACAATATTCCTATACAACCAGAAGGGAATACACAAGACCTTCGTGATTTTGATCGGATATTTTTTCAAGCAAAAAAGAAAACATGGGAAGTGAGCTTGGGTGATATTGATATTAGACAAAGCAAAAACTATTTTCTTAATTTTTATAAAAGATTACAGGGAATTTCTATTTTAACAGAGAATAAAATCAATAAACATATTTCTAATTCATTGCTAGTGAGTGGTGCAGTTGCAAAAGGAAAATTCACCAGAAATATAATAACACCACTCGAAGGAAACCAAGGTCCATACAGGCTTAGAGGAGCAAACAATGAATTGTATTTTGTGGTATTGGCAAATACCGAACGAGTATTTATAGATGGACAAAAAATGGAAAGGGGCGAAGATGGCGATTATGTAATTAATTATAACACGGCTGAAGTTACGTTTACACCAAGGCACTTAATTACAAAAGATTTACGAATACAAATAGAATTTGAATATTCTGATAGAAGTTTTTTAAACTCACAATTATATGCCAATGATGAAATAAAAATTAATAAAAATCTTAATTTTTATTTAGGCGCTTATTCAAATAGTGATGCAAAAAACTCTTCTATAGACCAATTGTTAGATCCAAATCAAAAGCAATTTTTAGCAGATGCTGGCGATAGTATTCGTACTGCATATTATCAAAATGCAGTGAGGGATACTTTTACCGTTGGCAAAATTCTCTACAAAAAAATAGATTCGTTGCACAACGGCAATCTTTATACAAATGTATTTGTACAATCTAATAATACATTGGATGTACTGTATTCTTTATCTTTTACGTTTTTAGGAATAGGTAAAGGAAATTACACACAGTTGCTCAATGCTACTAATGGTAAGGCTTTTCAATGGGTAGCGCCAGTAAATGGATTGCCACAAGGCGATTGGGAACCCGTAACACTTTTGGTAACGCCAAAAAAATTGCAAGTATTTACAGCGGGTACGGAGTATTTATTAAACGGAAATACTAAAATAAAAACAGAAGTTGCTATGAGCAATTATGATGTAAATCTTTTTTCGGCAAAAGATAAAAAAGACAATACAGGCTTGGCTGCAAAATTTCAATTACAAAAAGATAATAAAGCGCTACAGCTTTTTAAAAAACAATTTGTTTTGCAAACCAAAGTTGGTTACGAATTTGTACAAGCACGTTTTAAGCCAATAGAAAGACTTCGCAATATTGAATTTTTAAGAGATTGGAGTTTGCCTTTTGACTTGGCTGCTGCCGATGAACATATTAGTAATGCGTCAGCAAAATTATCTTCGAAAAACAATAATACCTTACAATACGACATTACAAATTATAATAGAGGAGATGGCTATAATGGCTTTAGACAAATGCTTTCGCAGCATACAACAAAAAAAGATTTTAATGTAACTACCAATATTAGCTATACAAATTTTAATGCAAGTTTGCAAAAAGGAAATTTCTTTCGCCCAACTATAGATGCCAATAAAACATTTCCAAAACTAGCTAGCATACAAACAGGGTTTAAATATTTAGGAGAGTTTAATAAACTAACAGATAAAATTGTTGATACATTAAATTTTAGCAGCTTTGGGTTTAATGTATATGAATGGTATGTGCGTTCCAATCAAATTAAACTAAACAAATGGGGGCTTTCTTTTACCAAAAGAAAAGATTTACTACCGAAGAAAACAAACTTGCAACCTGCCAACAAAAGTGATAATTACAGCATTTTTTCTGAGCTAATGAGCAATGAGCACCACAAATTTCGTTTTACTGGTACGTACAGAAAATTAACCATAATAGACAGTAGTATTAGTCGGCAAAAAGAAGACAGGAGTATTTTAGGTAGAGCAGAATATTTCGTAAACGAATTTAAAGGGTTTGTAAATGGAAATGTATTGTACGAAGTAGGAAGTGGGCAAGAGCAAAAAAGAGAATACGCTTATGTGGAAGTGCCTGCTGGGCAAGGATTGTACACATGGATAGATTATAACAACAACACCATTCCAGAGCTAAACGAATTTGAAGAAGCCATTTTTCCTGACCAAAGAAAGTATATCAGAATTTTTACACCGAGTAATCAATATGTAAAAGCAAATTATTTGCAATTTAATTATAGTGCAGATTTAGATCCCAAAGCAATAATGAATCCGTTAAAAAATACTGGCTTAAGAAAAATATTATTGCGTAGCAGTACAAGTTCATCTTTGCAAATAAGTAAAAAAGAATTATCTAAAAACGATTTCTTGTTTAACCCATTTGGGCAAAAGTTAGTGGACACCACTTTAATTTCTTTGAACACATTTTTTTCTAATACATTTTTTTACAATCGTACAAGTGCAAAGTTTGGTTTGGAGTTTACACATTTTAAAAATGCATCAAAATCTATTTTATCATATGGTTTTGAAAGTAGAAGCTTACGCACAATTCAGGGTCGCATACGTGCAAGCGTAAGAAGAAACTTAATATCTACCATTGTATTTAAACAATCAAAAAATGTACTTTCTACTCAAGCGGCAAAGTTTGAAAACAGAAATTACAATGTATTGCAAAATACGGTAGAGCCAAGTTTAACCTACGTGTACAAATCAAATCTTCGAGCAAGTATTGGTTATAGTTTTTCGCAAAAACAAAATAGGATTGATTCTATGGAGCGTGCCATTAACAATGCACTTACTGCAGAAGTTAAATACAATATTCTTTCAGGCACAAGTATAAATGTAAAATTTACTTACAACAAAATCGATTTTAAAGCTTCCACAGCTGCTAAAAATTCTACAGTAGGTTATTTATTATTAGATGGCTTATTACCTGGTAAAAATTATTTGTGGAACACTGAAGTTACTAAACGTTTAGGAAGCAATACCGAATTAAGTTTACAATACGAAGGTAGAAAATCTTCCTCATCCTCTACAATACATACTGGTAGAGGTTCTCTAAGGCTTTTATTTTAATAAAAAAAGCAGCAAATAAAATTTGCCGCTTTTAAGTTTGTGTGTAGAAAACTTTAACCAAAAAGGCCAGGTTTTTTTAATTCTTTATAACTTTCGCCTACTTTAAAACCATTGTTATACACTTCAATTTTATAATTACCTTTCAAGAAATCTGAATTTTGTTTCCAATCTATACTTACCGATTGGCGTTTATTTTGTGTATAATTCACTTCCACTTTTTGAGTAAAAGGGATTTCAACACCAGTTCTATCACTAAATTTTCCTGAACCAAGTGCCTCTACAGCCACAGGTGTACCATCGGGTGCAGTAATACAAACATATACTTCTTTAGTACCGCTTTTTGCAATCATGTTTTCATCAAGGTCAAAACTAATGCGCAGTTTATCTACTTTTTTAGCAGTAGAAGTGTTTTTTTCCTTTCCATTTTTCTTTTCCTTTATGCCTACAATATTAAAGTTAGAAGCATGTAAAGTCGTACCCACATCTATCAAATTTTCTTTTTGCTTAATTACTAGCGTAGATGAATCATAATCCCTTCTTATCCTATCTCTTTGTTGTGTTACCACTGCTTTTTCAGTAATCAACTGTGTTTTTTGCTCGTTTAACAAAGCTACTTGCTCTTTATAGCCATCAAGATCTCCTCTAAGAGATACAATCAGTCTTCTGGCTTCTGCAAGATCTGCTTGTGATGCATTTGCTTTACTCAGCAATTGCTGAATTTTTGCACGCTTTTCACCTATTTCCCTATCTTTAGATGTAATAGTGCTGTCTTTCTTTGCATTGCCAGTTTTAAGTTCATCGTAGCGCATAGCTGCATCTTCCAATTCTTTTTGAAGTTGGTCACGCTGGGTAGCAGTGTTTGACACTAAAGTTTCTTTTTGTTCAAGTGTTTCCTTCACTTTGTTTTTATCGTAAATAATATAACCCCATGTGCCTAAAAGTGCTACAACTAAGCCGCCTATAAGTACAGCACGCAGGTTATTCTTTTCTTTTGGCGCTATCACGCCAGTATTTGTTGTTGTTTGTCCTGTTTCAGGATAGTTTTCAAATGCCATAATATGTATTTTTAAGATATTAAAATTAAAATTCTGAGAAAAAGGTAAAGTTTAATGCAATATTTTCGTGTTTTAATTATTACCTACAGCATATTTACGAATACTATGCCAAAGATGGAAAAATGAATTGTTAAACCTGCGCCAAGATATAAAATTTGTGTATGAGTGTTGAAAAAATAATAGGAAACTGGAAGAAAAAGGCTTTTAAACCCGTGTATTGGTTAGAGGGCGAAGAAGAATATTATATAGATCAAGTAATGGATTACGCCGAGCATCATTTATTGCCAGAAGCAGAGGCAGAGTTTAACCTTACCATATTTTATGGCCGAGATGCAGATTGGGCGCAGGTTATAAACGCATGCAGGCGTTACCCAATGTTTGCCGAAAAGCAAGTGGTGTTGCTTAAAGAGGCACAGCACATGAAAGAGATAGATAAGCTTGAGGGATATATTGCTTCGCCGTTGCCAACAACAATATTTGTAATAGGCTACAAAGCTAAAGGTGTGGATAAAAGAACCAAGTTGTACAAAATTTTACAAACAAATGCCGAGGTACTTACCACCAAAAAAATAGCCGAAGGCAAAATGCAAGAGTGGATTATTGAGCTTGCAAAAACAAAAGGCTATAGCATACAGCCAAAATCGGCGTCGCTTTTAGAAGAACATACAGGCAACGATTTAAGTAGAATTGCAAATGAAATAGACAAACTCTCTGTAAATCTTCAACATAAAAAAACGATTGATGAAGATGATATAGAAAAATACATTGGCATAAGCAAAGAATACAATGTATTTGAATTGCAGGCAGCCATTGCTAAAAAAGATTTGGCACGCTCTATAAAAATTATCAATTACTTTGAAGCCAATCCAAAAGCTGCGGCTATACAAATGGTATTGCCAGCGCTGTATGCCTACTTCAGTAAAATTTATGCTGTGTATGGTATGAAAGATAAAAGCGATGCAGCACTAAAACCATTGTTTTACTTTAATCCTATTTCATTATCGCAAGCAAAAGATGCCATGAAAAATTATGGCTACCATGGTATAGAAAAAATGTTGTTGCTCATGCACCACTACGACCTTAAAAGCAAAGGGGTGGGAGATAGCGGCACTTCTGGAGCCATGCTCATGAAAGAAATGGTGGTAAAAATGATGTTGACGGATAATTGATATTTTTTTGTTTTCCAGTACTAGTTTTTTTACAGCATTATAACCAACACTTGCGAAAGGATGTCACTCACTTCATCTGCATACCATTACTTGTCCATTATGCTTGCGTAGGCATTCATCTTTTATAAAAGCGAACTTGTGCACTATTGAAATGAAAGATTGAAAACGATTTTTTTTATACATTAAGACCATGGTTTGATAATTTTATGTACGCTTGAGGCAGGCATAAAAGCCATTATGCTTTACGCTAACATCCTCAAAAAATTGATAGAAAAAATCTAAACTTGCAAATTCCACTTTGCTTATTAACTCTTTTGTGTCCTATCTCTTTAAAATATATTTTGGTAAATATTAAATTTTATTTACATTTATAATTCTTTCTTCCCTGTTAAAATGATTTTCTTCTGCCCTTTTTTAACTAATCATCATTTATTCATCATTTAAATTTTAATGACATGAGAAAATTATTTTTTCTGTTGATGCTTACGCCTTTGCTAAGTTTCAGCCAAACAAAAACAGTTTTAAATGCAAGCCGTTACTTTTGCAAACCCGATAAAGCACAGGCTTTTGAAAAAGCAGTAGGTGCCCATGCACAAAAATATCATACTGGCGATTGGCATTGGCGGGTATGGAGTATTGAAACGGGGCCAGATGCTGGTGGATATATGATTACAGAAGGTCCAAGCGATTGGGCAACAATAGATGGAAGAGGTGACATTAGCACGGAGCACATGACAGACTGGAATACTAATGTGGCTCCATTAATTACCAACCAATACTCCAGCAGTTATTTTGAATTTGAAACAGATTTAGCTACAGTTCAACTCACCGATTATGCAGATAAAATCATCATCAATCACATGACGCCAAAACCAGGTAAAGTTGTAGCTGTAAACGAACTGATAAAAAAAATGAAAAAAGTATGGCAGGCAAGTGATGAATCTGTAGCAGTATATTCACTTACAGCTTCTGGCGATCCTGGTTTTATAACCGTTACCCGTTTGAAAAATGGATTAAAAGAACTGGCAAAGGGTTATCGTAAACCTATTGTGGAGAGATATAATGAAGTGTATGGCGCAGGTGCTTGGGATATGTATTTAAAAGACTATGCAGATGCCGTGGAAAAGCGCTGGTCGGAGTTAATGGTATATAAGCCCAAATTAAGTTCTAAATAATTGGTCGAAAATTTGCCACAGAAATATATGTGCTGCTGTAATTTAATACTGCATTGTTGTATTTCTGTGGCTTTTATTTTATGGCATAAATCATTTTAAAAATTTATTGTAAAAAAACAACCCACAAAAACCTTTTTTTTATCGGCGGGGTTTTCGCAAGCGATTACTAAAAAGTGTTACGAAACTTTGCTGCGAAACCCCGACGTATGAATAAGTTTCAAATTTTAAGAAACCCTACTTGATAAAAATAAATAACTGGCTTAATTCAATATTCAAGGTTGGGATTGTAAATATTTGTAGTTCTTTTCTGCATCGGGGTTTCGCTGATTGTAGTTTTTAAATGCTAAGGTTTATGCTGGTGAAAACCCCGCTGAGACAGTAAAATTGTGCCATCCTCATTATAAATAACTAAGTTATTCGGGTGTGGAAATTCAGGCTGATTATTAAATCGAAATACAATTTTATTTACACCAAAAAATGGGTAAAATGATGCTCGTGAAATTATATTTATACGAATAATCTCATTATGATATTTCCAG
>JAYTLA010000107.1:0-2361 GCA_043729825.1 Ferruginibacter sp. | reverse complement strand
TGTGCCAAACGCCTTGCTGATGGTCGGCTTGGGCACTACCGTTAATGTTGCGCTGGCGGTGTTGCCCGAGGGTATTAATGGTGTGGTGGTGGTGCTAGTAACTGCGCTGGAAGTATTGAGGTAGGTATTTGCCGTTGCGCTGACTACGTTCACGCTGACGGTACAACTGGTGTTAAATGGAATACTCGCGCCCGCAAGCGCAATACCATTGCTGCCCACGGTCAGGCTGCCGCCCGTACAAGTGGTGATAGCATTAGGAATAGCAGCGTTTACCAAGCCTGGCGGATAAGTATCGCTAAACGCCACACCATCAATCGTGCCAACCGTAGCGTTATTCGGATTAGTCACGGTAAAAGTTAAGGTTGAAACATCATTCACACCCACGGTTGCAGGCGAGAAAGCTTTCGCAAGAAACGGCGGCACTACCGCCAATACATTCAACGTTGAGCTGGTTGCGGGCAATGCAACAGAGCCATTAGTAACGGTAATGCCATTGTTGGTGCTTGAAGCCGTATTAATTTTATTGAGGTAAGCGCCCGTCGCAGCCGCAACCACCTTCACACTAATGTCACACGAGGTATTGGCTGGAATCACGCCAGCCGTTAAGCCAACACTTGTGCCAGCAATCGCCCCCGCGACCGTGCCCGTGCAACCTGCGGTGGTGCTGGCGGCGGTAAAAGCTGCCACAGTAGTATTGGTAAAACTGGTGAGTGGATAAGTATCAGTAAACGTAACCGCGCTAATTGGCACAGCGTTTGGGTTAGTCACTGTAATTGTCAGCGTTGTAGGTACTGTACTTGCCACAGGATTAGGGCTAAAGTTTTTTACAATAGTCGGCGCAGCTGGAGCAATCACGTTCAATGTCGCGCTGCTGCTGGCGCCTATGCCAGAACCCACAGTAGTGACTGCGCCAGAATTATTGACGAAACTACCGTTAGTTGCGCTGGTAACATTCACCGTAACTTTACAAGTGCTATTGGCGGCAATCGAGCCATTATTTAGCCTAATGCCTACATTGCCCGCTACCAGCGGGGTGTTCGCGCTATTCACCAATGTACCGCCACAAGTGTTTGATTGCACCAGCGGAGTTGCCACTTTCATTGGTAATGGGAAAGCATCGGTAAAGGCGGCAGAACCCGCTGTAGTTGTAACACCCAGCGTCATTGCCACTGAATTTGGGTTGGTGATGCTAATGGTTAAAGTCGATGGCGTATTGGCCACAATATTAATCGGGCTAAAGGTTTTTAACACCACAGGCGTTTTAAGAATAATGGTGCTATCAGCCGCACTATCATTGGTAGTGTTAAGCTCGCCGCCACCCGAAACGCTGGCTAAATTCACCAAAGGTGTGCTGGCATTGGCGGCTACGTTTACGGTGAGTGTAATCGTAGCAGTAGTACCCTTGTTGATTGCTCCTTTATTAGTACAAGTAACTGTTTGACCCACTGCGGTACAGCTGTTAAATGTTCCAGGCACCGTGCTAGATACAAAAGTTAAACCTGCTGGCAGTGTGTCAATCACGGTAACGCCAGTGTTGGGTGTGTTTGCTCCGCCGATATTGCTTACTGCTAAGGTATAAGTCGCACCAATTTTCCCTTGAAAGAAATTACCCGTATGCGTTTTAGTAATGGTTAAATCTGGCTTAGTGGCAATAATAGTCGAGTCGGTCGCCGTATTATTCGCTAAATTGGCTTCACCGCCGCCAGCTACTTTCACACTATTCACTAGTGGCGTAGTGGCAAGGCTGGCCACATTCACTGTTAGTGTAATTGGCGGGTAACTTGCGCCTGCGGCTAACACATCAGATCGCGTACAGGTGGTAATTAAATTAGCAGGTGCAGTAATAGCGCAAGCCCAACCTGTGCCAGTGGCGGCAGTGGCCACCATGCCTGTTGGCAAAGTATCGGTCACTGTCACTTGGCCAGCAGTATTAAAATTGCCCACGTTGCTAGCGGTAATGGTGTATTGCGCGCCAATTTGACCTTGGCCAAAACTACCGACATGGCTTTTGGTAATGGTCATATCGGGCATTTGTAGCAATGTGGTTCTAGCAGAGCTTGCGCCTGTAGTATTTTGCGTGGATACAATTTTAGCCGTGTTGGTTACTGTGAGGTTAGTGCTACTTACGGTTTGCAAATCAAAAGTAATCGCGCCGCCTTGCCCTACATTTAGCTTTGGAATAGCGCTAAAAGTGATGGTGCCACCCGCCGCTGGGCAAGTAGTGCTAGGCGTGACTACAGGCCCTGCAGTTACTACATTAGTTATATTGGCGCATACGGTTGAAATTTGTGCAGGCACGGTGTCTGTTAGCACCACATTGGTTTGCGATAGGCCGCCAATATTTAAATAGCCGATGCGATA
>JAYTLA010000106.1:0-17386 GCA_043729825.1 Ferruginibacter sp. | reverse complement strand
TTGTT
The DNA here is from genome assembly GCA_043729825.1 of Ferruginibacter sp. Taxonomy (GTDB): domain Bacteria; phylum Bacteroidota; class Bacteroidia; order Chitinophagales; family Chitinophagaceae; genus Ferruginibacter. The sequence continues at coordinate 17,381 of JAYTLA010000106.1, read as the reverse complement.
TAAGATTATTCTTCTAAGAAAAATATTGGTTTGTTGCGCTCCTGTATTTTTTCGAAAACCAATGCGTAAATAAACATGTAGAAAGCTTGTGGCGAATATGTTTGGACACCGGTTCGAATCCGGTCGTCTCCACTTTTTTGTTCTTTAAAATGCCTATAACATAACGTTGTAGGCTTTTTTTTGCTTGCTATTTTTTATTTTTATTTAATCTGTTTTTGTATCTTTAGCCTAACACATTTTTTAATAAATAATTACTAATGATTTCTGAAAATTCGGCACCCACCAGATTATTAGCCTTTGAAAAAATAGATACCTCCATTTATCCAACAATGGAAGAAGTGTGTAATGCAGTGGCCGACGAAATTGCCGCTCTTATTATTTCCAAACAAATAGCTGGAGAAACAACTGTATTGGGATTGGCGACAGGTGTAACGCCAAAAAAAGTGTATGCTGCCCTCATACGTTTGCACAAAGAGCAAGGGCTGAGTTTTGAAAATGTAGTTACATTTAACCTAGATGAATATTATGGTTTACAACCTGATGCTTTGCAGAGCTATACTAGATTTATGGAAGAAAACTTTTTCGATCAAGTAAATATAAAAAGAGAAAATTGTTTTATACCTCAAGGAAATATTGAGCAAGAATTTGTAAAACAACATTGCGAACATTATGAAAAAATGATTGATTCGTTTGGAGGAATAGATTTTCAAATATTGGGCATAGGGCGAAATGGACATATTGGTTTTAATGAACCAGGTAGCCATGTAAGTTCTGTTACGAGATTGATAACGCTGGACCACCTCACTCGATTTGATGCAGCATATGAATTTGGTGGAATAGCCGACGTGCCTCGCAAAGCAATAACAATGGGCATTGGTAGTATATTAAAGGCAAAAAGAATTGTATTGCTTGCCTGGGGCGAAAGAAAAGCAAATATTATTAAAGAAGCTGTTGAAGGTCCGGTTACAGAGTTTGTGCCTGCATCTTATTTGCAAGGACATCACAATGTAAAATTTATTTTAGACGAAAGCAGTTCTGCCGAACTTACTCGTATAAAAACGCCGTGGCTTACCGATGATGTGTTGTGGAACAAGGGTATGATAAAAAAAGCGGTAACACATTTAGGATTTTTATTGGAAAAACCAATTTTAAAACTCACCAACAACGATTACAATCAAAATGGCTTGAGTGATTTGTTGGCTTTGAATGGTCAGGCATATGATATAAATATAGAAGTGTTTAATCAGTTGCAACACACTATTACTGGTTGGCCAGGCGGTAAACCCAATGCTGACGATACACACAGGCCTGAGCGTGCATTGCCTGAAAAGAAACGAGTAATTATTTTTAGTCCGCATCCTGATGATGATATTATTTCGATGGGTGGTACATTTCAAAGATTGGTAGATCAAGGGCACGAAGTACATGTGGCTTATCAAACAAGTGGAAATATTGCGGTGGCCGATGATGAAGCTTTTCGTTTTATAGAATTTATAAAAGATTATAATAAACAATTTGGCGTAAAAAGCCCCGATGCAGAAAAAATGTATGATGATGCATTGGCTTTTTTAAAAGTAAAAAAAAGTGGAGAGAAAGATATTGAAGCATTCCGCCAAGTAAAAGGACTTATTAGAAAAGGAGAAGCAAAAAATACTTGTCGCTTTTTAGGTGTGCCACAAATTAGAGCACATTTTTTAAATCTTCCTTTTTACGAAACAGGGCTGGTAGAAAAAAATCCGATTGGGGAAGCAGATTTTGAAATTATTGGAAATCTTATCGACAAAATAAAACCGCATCAAATATTTGCTGCTGGAGATTTGGCTGATCCGCATGGTACGCATAGGGTTTGCCTCGATGCTGTATTTGAAGTAGTAAAAAGATTGCAACATAAAGACTACATGAAGGATTGTTGGGTATGGTTGTACAAAGGTGCGTGGGCAGAGTGGGATATAGATGTAATAGAAATGGCTGTACCTATGAGTCCCGATCAAGTATTAAAAAAACGTAGTGGTATTTTTAAACACCAGAGCCAAAAAGATGGCGTAGTTTTTCAAGGGGCAGATAGTAGAGAATTTTGGAAAAGGGCAGAAGATAGAAACAGAGCAACAGCAGAATTGTACAATAAACTAGGCTTGGCTGAGTATGCGGCCATGGAGGCTTTTGTAAGGTGGAGGTTTTAGGAGGTTTTAAGAGGTTTGAAAAGGTTTGAAAGGTTTGAAAAAGTTTGAAAAGGTTTGAAAGGTTTGAAAAGGTTTGAAAAGGTTTGAAAGGTTTAAGATTTAAGGTTTCTTAAACTTTGGAGTTTATAATTGTTAGGGAAATTACCGATAAATTTTGGATAGGTTGCTAATTCTAATAAGGGTTGATGTAAAAAAACTTTAAACGTTTTGAACCTCTTAAACCTCTTGAGCCTTCAACAACTTTACCCAACCACTTCCACAATCTCATCCATACTTATAGCATTGTGGCTCTCATCATACACACAAGCACCATTTTTTATGATGAGAATTTGGGGCGATGCATGTTCTACATCAAAATCGGTGGCTATTCTATTAGAAATATCTCGGTGGGCTATTAAATCTAAATAATTAAAATCAACACCATCAGGCGCCGCAGCTCTTTCTAACCTGCTTTTTGCCATTGTACTTATAGAGCAGCGGGTGCTGTGTTTAAATATTACTTGAGGCTTATCAGTGGATAATTTTTTTATGGCTTCTAGCCCAGCATTATCTGTAAAGGCTTTCCAATTCATCTATATAATTTTATTAATGTACAATACCTTCAGTACCTGGACAACCTGTTTTTTTGCTAGATCCACAGCTAATTACAATAGTTGCAAGGCTAAATAATAATAGGGCTGCAATAAGTATTTTTTTCATCTTTATGCTTTTTAAAGTGTAAATGTAATTTATTCTGGTACTATAACGAAATAACCATTAAAATATTACCATACCCTTAAGAATTGTCTATTGCGTATATTGCAGTAAAATAGACTAACCTTAATAACTTAATTTATGTTGCAGCTATCCAGACCAATTGCTTTTATAGACCTTGAAACCACTGGTGTAAACCTTACAACTGATAGAATTGTAGAGCTAGCAGTAGTGAAAATAAGTCCCGATGGTACAAGAATAGCAAAACGTAGGCTCATTAATCCGCAAATGCCAATACCCACTGCCTCCAGTGAAATACATGGTATTACAGATGATATGGTAAAAGATGCACCAACTTTTAAGCAAATGTCGAACGAAATAAAGCAGTTTTTAGAAAATTGCGATTTAGGAGGCTATAATAGTAATCGTTTTGATATACCATTATTGATGGAAGAATTTTTGAGAGCAGGGGTAGATGTAGATCTTAGCGATCGTAGAATGGTAGATGTACAGCACATTTTTTATACTATGCAGCCCCGTACACTCAGTGCAGCCTATGAGTTTTTTTGCGAAAAACCAATGGTAGATGCCCATAGCGCAGAAGCAGATATTAATGCTACTATAGAAGTTTTTGAGGCACAATTAAAGAAATACGAAAAACTCGGCACGACTGTTGATTCAGTTCTTGGATGCATTGGGGAAGAAAAAATTGTAGATTATGCTCGAAGGTTTAGTTTTAACGATAAGGGAGAAGAAATTTTTAACTTTGGAAAATTTAAAGGAATGACTGTGGATCAAGTATTTAAAAAAGAACCGCAATATTATGATTGGATGATGAAGGGCGATTTTCCGATGCATACTAAGAAAAAAGTAACTGAATTGTTTAATCGTACGCTTCTAAAAAAATAAACATTAAACATTTAACTTTGTAAAATACTTTTATAAATTAATTTTGAAATAAACCAGCTACATTCCCTTTGGATAAAATTGTTATCATACCAACTTACAATGAGAAAGAAAATATAGAGGCAATTATTGCTGCGGTGATGAATTTGCCTTCATTATTTCATGTACTTGTTATTGATGATGGTTCCCCAGATGGAACTGCTGCTATTGTAAAATCTTTATTTGTAAAATACCCCAATAAATTATTTTTAGAGGAGCGGATAGGGAAACTTGGATTAGGTACTGCTTACATACATGGGTTTAAATGGGCGCTAAAAAATAATTATCAATTCATCTGCGAAATGGATGCAGATTTTTCTCATGAACCTTCCGATTTAATCCGTTTGCATGAAGCCTGCATTAATGGTGCAGATGTTGCCATTGGTTCTCGTTATGTTAAAGGCGGAGCTGTAGAAAATTGGCCAGCTAATCGTATTGCATTATCTAAGGGGGCATCGTTATATACACGCATCATAACGTTTATGCCAGTAAAAGACCCTACTGCTGGTTTTGTTTGTTACAAAGCAAATGTATTAAATACCATAAGCCTCGATTCTATAAGCTTTATAGGCTATGCATTCCAAATTGAAATGAAATTTGCTGCCTGGAAACTTGGCTTTAAAATAGAAGAAGTACCCATTACTTTTAAAGATAGAAAACTTGGCGCCAGTAAAATGAACAAAGGCATTATTAAAGAAGGGATATTTGGCGTTATCAAATTAAAATGGCAAAGTATTTCTAAAAACTACCGCAAGCGTGTTGCCCGCAAAGAAGACGAAGCAAGTTTGTATATACAAAGTGATGTTGCTACCGAAAGGGTTTAAAAAGCCTCACTAAACCCCTCCCACGAAAAATCGGGGCAGGCGAGAGGGATTTTTAGTCACTAATGCTTTTTAGGCTTTTATAATTATCAAAGTATAATTTCTTATTTTTTGCCCAAAATAAAACACAGCTATGGTCATTCCCGAAATTTTGGGAAGTCACTCACTTCATCTACATACCATTTTTCATCTTTTATAATGCATTAGATCGATTAATATTTTTTCAACTAGATACTTAATTTAATACCTTATCTTCTAGTACTCCATCCACACGAATTGGGAGGTAAGAGGTGATGTCATAAATCTGATTTTTTACTAGGAGATTACTGTAAGAAAATGTAATTTGCAGCATGATTGTTTTAACAGACAAAAACTTTCGGGAAAACCTGTTTCCATTTACACATACCCGCCATACTGCCAATATTCGTATTGGAATACTTACCATTAAAGAAAAATGGGAATTGCTTTTAAGAGAAAAAGTAAGTTTAGACGAAAACAAGGCGGGCACTTATATTCCTGCAAATATAATACCCACAAAAGAAAATTACAAAAGCATAATAACCGCTGCCGAAAAAAATATTTTTTTGATGGAAACAGATAATGTAAAAATTATTTCATTTCCTTGGCATATTTTTCAATTAAATGATTATGCACTGAGGCAAGATTTTTTGGTGCTAACAGATGATAAGATTTCTAAAACATTAAATGGTAGCAATAAACTTATAAACAGCGAAAATATTTTTATTGCAAAAGACGTAAAAGTTAATAATTGCTTTTTAAATGCAAGTAATGGACCTATTTTTATTGACGAAGCTGCAGAAATAATGGAAGGGAGTATGATACGGGGGCCATTTTATTTGGGTAAAAATAGTGTAGTAAAAATGGGGAGTAAAATTTATGGTGCTACCACTGTTGGACCTAATTGTATAGTAGGCGGAGAAATAAAAAATAGTGTCTTATTTGGTAATAGCAACAAGGCACATGATGGATATTTAGGCGATAGTGTAATAGGAGAATGGTGCAACCTTGGTGCTGGCACGAGTAATAGCAACATAAAAAATAATGCTGGCAATGTAGGATATACTTTAGAAAAAGATACACAAGCTATTTTTGCAGGAAATAAGGCTGGTCTGCTTATGGGCGATTATAGTAGAGCGGCTATTAATACCTCTTTTAATACTGGAACATTGGTTGGTATATGTTGCAATATATTTGGCGAAATAATGCCGCCAAAATTTTCAGAAAATTTTACATGGGGTGCCGAAAAATATATTTTTGATAAAGTAATTCAAGATATTGATAATTGGAAAAAGATGAAAGGGCAATCTATATCTACAAAAGAAATAGAAATGCTTAAAAAATTATATTTACAAACCAACAATTAAATTAGCTTTTAACAAAATGAGAAAACAAATAGCTGTCGCCAATTGGAAAATGAACCTTACACTTGCAAAAGGGGAAGAATTAATGAACGAAATTTTAACAGAGAATATTAGCCTTAAGGATAATCATGAAGCGATTTTTGCTGTGCCTTTTCCATATTTAATAAATATTAAAACCAAAACAGATAGTGCTGTTAATTTTTATGCCGCTGCACAAAATTGTGCTGCTGAGAAATCTGGCGCATACACAGGAGAAGTGAGTTGCGAAATGATAAATAGCATTGGAATAAAATATGTAGTAATTGGACATAGTGAGCGCAGAGAATATTACAACGAAACAAACGAAGTACTTACAAAAAAAGTTAACCTTGCATTAGAAAATAATTTAAAGCCTATTTTTTGCTGTGGAGAACCATTGCAAATACGTGAGGCAGAAACGCAAAATGCGCATATTGAAATGCAATTAAAAGAAAGTTTGTATCATTTATCTGCAGTGCAAATGAATGGGTTTGTAATAGCCTACGAGCCTATATGGGCAATTGGTACAGGGCTTACCGCTTCTAGCACACAGGCGCAAGATATGCATGCGCATATACGTAATGTGCTTGCTGCTAAATATGGGAAGGAAACAGCAGATAGTATTTCAATTTTATATGGCGGTAGTGTGAAGGCGGCTAATGCGGCAGAAATTTTTTCGCAACCAGATGTAGATGGAGGATTGGTAGGTGGTGCAAGCCTTTTAGCTACTGAGTTTGCAACGATAATAAAAAGTTTGAAAAAATAATTTTTTAGAATAATGAATTATGTTGGCTTATGCGACTTGTCATTTACGGCATCATTTTTTGGCATATCTACTTTATTACACTTATTCAACATTTCTAAATGAAGAATAGTGGTTTGTCCAGTATTATCTCTGTTGTACATTGGTACAAATTTATAACCATACACTACTTCATCAAAAGTGTAGGAAGTACGGGCAATAACAGAGTTGCTAAAAGTATCGTCGAATGCTTTTATGTAAATTAATATTTCTCCTTTTGCTTTTGCAAAATCCTCTTTGGTAAAGTTGAAAAGAGGGCTTTCTTCATTTATCGGATGCACCAATGTCCAGCTTAATGCCAATGCATTTATTTTTGTAGTTTCTAAAGGAAGGTTAAAAAACTGATTAGATGATTTGCCATTTTCTTCCACAATTAGGGCAAGAGTAATTTTTGCTTCTGTATCTGTAAGTGCTGATGTGTTTTTGTATGGAGCAAGTCGTACCATAAGCCCTGTAATGCCTTCGTATGGCGTGATGAGCGCTTTTTCTGAAAATTTTACATAGGCTTTTGGCAAACTAAAACGCCCATACATAAGGCCTGTGGCTACTGCAAAACTGAGCAAGCCTATTAATGCTTGAAACGATGAGACAGCATTGATAGTAAAACCAGTTGGACTTACTCTGCCATAACCCACAGTGGTAAAGGTTTGTGTGCTAAAGAAAAAAGCTTCGTATAATTTTTCGGAAGTTGTATTTGCTACAATACCGTTTAGGTGCTCTACGCCAATGAGGTAATAAATGGCAGTAAAAATTAAATTTACAATAATATAAAAAACAAGAATAATGAGAAAAAAATGGAGGCTGCGCATAGTGAGCATGGTATGAAACCAACTGTATCTTTCAAAAATACCTACGCCTGTTTTTTTAAGGTTTGGGCTGCCATCTTTATTTACTAGCCTACCACCGTAGCTGGTGGCGTTTGTGCCAAAGCCAGTGTTTTTGTCGGTGCTGCTAGTGTTTTTTATTTTTTTGGGTAATGACATTTGTGAAAATTACTTTTGTAATTTACATTATTTTCGACTTTTATTGTGAGAATAAATTTGGCAATGCATACAAAGCTTTAATATATCATTGTATTCATTTTAGTATAAGTAAAAAGAATAATCGTATTTTGCAATAGTAAACAAATAGGTTAGTAAAAAACGGCTATGCATAATTGTTTTATTTTTATAAAAAGCAATGTATGTATATCATAATAATAATTTAATAAGCTTTTCCAAAACGTATATAAATAGAAATAATGCTTGAATCTTTAGTTGAAATTTTGCGATGCCCTGTTACAAAAAGCAAGTTTTCTTTAAAAGTATCAAAATTAGTAAAAAAAGATTTTGATAATACACTGATGGAAGTGATAGATGAAGGTATTTTATTTTCTGATGGTCTGTGGTTTTACCCTATAATAAATGGTATTCCGAGGTTTAATATAGAAGCTCCTTTTGAGTATGCAAATTTTTTAAAAGTAGAGATGAAAGACTATGAAGATAGAATTGGTAAATTAAACGAAACCTTTGGAGCATTTATTAAAACGGTTCAAAAAAAGACAATACGTACCCGAAAAAGTTTTTCGAAGGAATGGTCTATTTATGATTATGAAATGGATAAAACTTGGGGAGCAGATGCAGATGGGATGTTGAATTTATTTTTAAGCGAAACGAATGAGACATTAGAAAGCCTAAAAGGTAAAATAATATTTGATGCTGGTTGTGGTAATGGTGCATTAAATTCATTGGTAGGTGCACATGGTATCACTACTATTGCGATGGATTTTAGTAATAGTGTAGAAAGGGCGTATAATAATAATAAACATAGTAGTGTACATTATATACAAGGTAATGTTCAATTTCCTCCTGTAGTATTTAGTTATTTTGATATAGTACATAGTAGTGGAGTATTAATAGCCACAAACAATACAGAGTTGTCTTTTTCTTGTATAGAGCCATTGGTGAAAGATGGAGGAAAATTGAGTGTATGGCTTTACCATAAGAGAAAAGATTTTATTCATAACACATTTAACCGAATAAGAAAAGTTACCTCAAAACTGCCATTGCCATTTCAACATTTTTTATATAAGTTTACTTTATTTCCGATAAGTTATATTGTTAAAAGGGCTAAAGGAAACAAACAAAATACTAGAGAAATGATGATAGATTTGTTTGATTGGTTTTCTCCGGAGTTTAGGTGGGAGCATGACCATAAAGAAGCCGAGGTTTGGTTTTTAAAACGAAATTATTCAAATATAAAAGTTACAACCTCTGATATGTTTGGCTTTAGTATTATTGGAAAAAAAGAAGGGTAGTATGAGATTTATCAATTATAATTAGTGAAAATGCGGTTATCGAAACTATTATATAAAAGTGTTTTTTGGCGCTCAATGAACATTTTATCCCTATTTATTTTAAATCTTTTTATCTCACGATATTTTGGGGCTGATTATTTTGGTGAATTTTTCTACATTATTAATTTTTTCTCCTTTTTTATTTTGGCTTTTAGTTTGTGTTTAGAGGCAGGCTTAGGTTTTTATGTGGCAAAAAATGAAGTAAATAATTCTCACGCAGCATTATTTTCTATTTTTTGGTCACTCATTTCTTCTCTATTTATTATTATTATTTTATTTAGTTTCAAAAAAACTTTTCTAAATATTGATCAAAACATTTTGCGAATTGCTTTTTACTATTTGGCAGGTACATTTTTAATTACTTTTTTTAATGCGTTATTTAATGCAAAGCATTATTATATTTTGCCTAATATTATTACAATTGTATTAAATATTTCTTTGTGTTTTTTCCCTTTATTACATAGCTCTCATAAGCCTTTGTTTCAAAATTATTTTTTTGTATCTGTATTTTTACAAGGAGTACTAATGGCTATTTCGTACTTGATTATTTTTAAAGCAACTCTTCCGCTACAAGCTTTTAATAAGTTTGTTCTTTTGAAAGTATTAAAATACTCGTCTATGTCTTTTGTGGCTAATATTATATTCTTTTTAGTATATAGAGTTGATTATTGGTTTTTGAACTATTTCTCTATAGATGCAATAGCTTTTGGAAATTATGTGCAAGTATCAAAACTAGTACAAATGTTTTTGATTATACCAAGTATTATTGCAACCACTGTATTTTCGGTCACAGCCAAAGGAGATGAAAATCTTGTAATAAAAAATATACCTCAACTTTCTAGGATTATTTTCTTTAGTGTAATTGTAATATGTACCATTTTAGCTATAGTTGGCAAATGGCTATTTCCTTTTATATTTGGGATTACATTCACCCAAATGTATATTCCATTTTTGCTTTATATACCTGGTATAGCTGCTATTGCTACGCTTTATTCTTTTGCAGCTATTTATTCAGGTTCTAATAGAATAACAACAAATATTATTGGTTCTTTGCTGGCTTTAATTATTATTGTAGTTGGGAATATTATTTTTATTCCTATTGCAGGTATAAATGCCGCTGCGGCTGTTAGTAGTAGTGGTTATGTATTATACGAAGTGTATGTACTCATACAATTTAAAAAGGAATATGGTTTAAATTTGAGGGATTGTTTTGTACTAAAGAAAACTGATTTGAAACATATAGTGCAATTATTGAAAAATTAAAATGTATTATGGATTTTGAAAAGATATATACCAATGGAAAATATTTTGGAAATAACCCAACATGGTCTGTGGAGGACTCTGCATGGAAAGGGATAATAATTGAAAGTATATTAAAAAGGAATAGTATAGTTTTTAATGAAATTATTGAAGTGGGGTGTGGAGCGGGTAAAATATTAGAATACTTGCAAAAGAAAAATCCAAATCAAAATTTTCTTGGGTATGATATTTCCCCTCAAGCAATAGATCTGGCTTTGAGTATTAAAAATGATTCGCTTAATTTTTTTTTAGCAGATTTTATTGAAAGCTATAATAAAGTAACTGATGTTATACTAATTATAGATGTAATTGAACATGTAGCAGATTATTATGGTTTTTTAAATAAATTAAAACCAAAGGGAAAAAATTTTGTTTTTCATATTCCACTTGATATGTCTGTTCATACAGTTTTAAAACCACATATAAACTTGCAACAAAGAAATTCGGTAGGTCATATCCACTATTTTACAAAAGAACATGTGTTTTGGATGTTGCAAGATTGTGGATATAAAATTATAAATTGGGAATTTACTAAACCTTCAATAGATGTACAACCAGTTAAAGGAATTAAGCAAAATATTAAAAAAGTATTAAGAAATATTACCTTTTCTATTTCAAAAAAGTGGAGCAATCGTTTTTGGGGAAATTACTCTCTGATGATATTGGCAGAATAGATGTTTGATTTTTTGTAATAATTATATTAAACCTTCTGGTTAAAAACCATTATGAATAAACGATTAAAAATATTGTGGTTGCCTGCATGGTTGCCATCTAAGGTAGATTTTTTGAATGGCGATTTTGTACAGAGGCACGCTATTGCTGTCTCTAAATTTGCAGATGTTGTAGTACTTTTTGTAGTAAAAGATGAGTCACTTATTTTGGCAAATACTCTAATTGAATTACAGGAAAAAGAAGGGTTATCTGTTTATACGGGATATTACAATTCGTCGATTAAAAATATTTTTCTAAAAAAAATAAAGTTAATTTATATTTATTTTTATTTATTATTTAAATTATATTATACTGCAAAAAAGAGGCATGGAATTTTCAATTTGGTACATGTACATATATCATCAAAGCAAGGTTTATTTGCTTTGTGGCTAAAGTTTGTAAAAGGAATAAACTATGTAATTACTGAACATAGCGGTTGGTTTATGCCAATTGGGAAAGATATTTTTACAAGAAATATTTTCACAAAAATAATAATAAAAATAAATTATAAGTATGCCTCCGCCATTCATGTTGTATCTCAAAATTTAGGAATTCAATTGCAAAAGAAATATCAATTTATAAAGTCGGTTAAGGTTATTCCTAATGTAGTAGATAATTCGATCTTTTTTTACAAGCAAGAAATGAATAAAGAATTGCCCACAAATTTCCTTGCAATTAATGGCAACAATTTTCAAAAAAATATTGACGGTATAATTCGATCATTTTCGACCTATCTTAAAAATGGGAATGATGCATTTTTACACATTGCAGGTCCTAACGATGAGGCTTTGAAGATATTGGTCAAGGAATTAGATTTAAACGATTCTGTAAAGTTTTATGGCACAGTAGCAAATGAAATTATTGCAAGCTTAATGCAAAAAACCGATGCCTTTGTATTCTTTACACGTTTCGAATCTTTTGGTTGTGTTATGGCAGAAGCACTCTGTTGTGGAAAACCTATAATAGCAAGCAATTTGGATGTATTAAGAGAAAATCTAGAAGAAAACATTAATGCTTTATTTGTTGAATCGGAAAATGAAAAGGATTTAACAGATAAGTTAATTTATTTTACTAATAATAAAAGCAAATTTGACAATAACAAAATTGCAGAAGATGCTAAAGCAAAATTTAATTTTGATAAAGTAGGTAAAGATTTTTTAACATTTTATAATTCAGTTTTAGAAAAGTAGAAATTTTTCTGTAAAAGAGTCACTTTACAATCATATTCACCCAAGGTTTTTTCTTTGTAAAATAAAAATAGCTATTTTTTGGCATCGTATCGTTGGGTATTAAAAATATCATAGAGCTTATGGTAAAATAAATGGAATAAGCTATTAAAAACCCCAACCAATTTCCTTCAAATGTATTTATCCGAGACATGCTTGGCCAAAATGGAAGATATTTTATTTCTATTTGCTCTTGAGTAATTGGAATTTCATTTCTGGTGGCATAGTCTTCATATAATGAATCGTTCACTACATAACGGTATGCAAGTGTACCCGAATTTTTTAATTCATTCATTCTGCCATACACATAACAATCTGCCATGGTTGTTTTTCCAAAATACCATAATAATTGGTATGATAAAACACCAATAATAAATGCACATTGAAACAATAAATAAAATTTAAATTTAGAAAGTTCAATAAAAGAACCTTGTTTTTTCTTTTTCAAATTTTTATTTGAAGATATAAAAAATAGAAGTAGTTATCAACATTTTTTTCTTTTTTTATTTGCCAACTATTTACAAATATTTAGTTCTACTAACTGAAAATCTTTGGATTAGAAATTATTTTTTTAATAAAATATCTTGTTAAACAAAATCACAAAATTTTTAACAATTTCTTTGTTGGCACAGTAATTGGCTATGTGTAAAAAACAAATAAGTCATAAAAATAAATTACTATGAAAAAAATATTTTTGTTATGTCTCGTAGCATTTTCTTTTGTAGCAGCAGATGCACAATCAAGAAAAAGTAAAAAAAGTAGAAAAGCGCCAAACAAAGAAGCCATTGCAAATGCAAAATTTAATAAACAAGAGGCTTCAAAAAAAGTGTTGAGAGATTCTTTAATTTATAAAATGAAATTAGAAGACTCTACAAGATTAGCGATGGATAGTATTGCAGATTTCCAAGTAGATAGCATAAGTGTTGCCTACAGAGAAAATGGATTAAGAGTTATAGATAGTATGAATAAGGAAAGTTATGCTGCTATTGGCAATAATACCTCTGAATGGAATAAAAAGCAAAAAGCACAAAATGATATGATACAGGCTGCAGGGCTTAGCGAATATAAAAGTAGTCAAGTGAAAATAATAAATACATCTTATACGGAAAAGGCAAAAGTTATTTTACAAGATGGAGATGCAAGTGCAAAAGCACAGCAGTTACTTGCACTTAATGAAGAGCGACGTAGTAGAATTAAAGCCTTACTGGGCAAGTCTAAAGAAAAGAAATTAGAACAAGCACGAAAATCTTTTGTAAAGAAAAATGGCGTAGATGCTGATATGGCATGGATGGATATAGGAGATAGTGTTGCAAAAAAATAATTGTTGATTTCGAAAATAAAAGTCGGAGCAAATTGATTATTGCTTCCGACTTTTTTTCTTAATAAATTCTTCCAATTGTATCGCATACTGCTTTTAATAACGAATTGTTATTATGTGCATCTTGGCTTTTTTCCCAAAGCATAATACCATTGCCTCTTTGCTTAGCAAGCATTGCCTTCTTTTTTACTGTTGCAATGCCATTGTAGTAAATAGTATAATTTAAAAAGCTCCCATTTGAAACTATGGCAGAATCAGATTGTGGATTGCCTCCTTGTAAACCTACAATATCGCTATAACTTAGTATAGTGCCACTTTGTGTAATACCACTTGCTCTACCATATCCAGCAATTCCAAGCACTACTTTTGATGCAGGAATACCTCTTGTATTTATCCAATAATTAAAACTTGTATTTGCTAATGCAAAATCACAATGATGTTTGTATGGAACTGTTGTGCTAAAATCATCGTAAGACATAATATTAAACCAATCCACATAATTGCCCACCCACAATTCGCTGCTAATGGCATCACGTATAACACCTGCATATTTTCCTGCGGTAATCGCTGCAGTTAAATAATATTTACTTTCAGTATGGCAACTATCGCTTAATTGTTTCATTAATGAAGTGTATGTAATATCTGTACCATCATCCGTTCGAGGAAATTCCCAATCAATATCCACACCATCGAGGCCGTATGTGCGTACAAGACTCATTATTTGGTTAATAAAAGATGTTCTACCAGATGCAACATTAGCCATTGTTTTAAAATCTGCGGCTAAGCCACTAACACTAACAAAAATTTTAGAGCCTTACTTTTGCTTTATTTTTTACTTCAGTTAAATGTGTTGAGCTACCCAATACTAAATTACCAGATGCATTAATATTTGCAAAAGCATAGTTTATTACGTTACACATTTTAAATTTTACATCTGGTACGTTTGCTACAACTCTGTACGAAGGAAAATACCCTACTACATAAAAACCAAATGGGGGAGGTGGTGCTATTACAAGGGGCGTAATCACTGGAGTTGTAATTATATCGTTTGGCTTTTTACATGCGTTTGCAAAACTTATTATAATACCTACGAAGAATAATTGGCGCAATAGCTTCATCATTTATAATTTTAGGATTTCAAGATAATGGAAATTACAAAACAATAAAGAGAAAGCAATAAAAAAATGAAGTTTTATTTACTTCTAAGATATGTATTTTGCGTAATTGATTTACTTAAATTCTACCAAATATTGGTTGGGCATTTGGTTTTATCAACCTCGCTGTCATCTCTTTTCCATGGGTCAATCAATGACAATGTCATTTCAAAGCCTCCCCTAAAATTTGAGGCTTTTTTGAGAGAGCTAATATTGGTATCATAACTTAAACCAAGGCTCCATTTGTCTTTGTTTAATTTTACTACTGGTGCAATGGCATCATTAAGCCTAAAAATTGCCCCTGCAGAAATAGATAATTGGGCATCTTCTGCTGCGGGTATAAAATTATAAGAAAATAAAAATCCTAGTTGTGTAATTCTATTTGCGCCTTGCCTAAAATGATCTCCATAAAATACGAGTTTACCAATGTTGCCTATTTTATATGTTAACCCAGCATTTAAACCCCACTTTCTATTCAATATGACAGATTGATCTTTCATAAATGTTAACCTAGGATTGTTGAAATGAAATAAAGCAGCACCTATATAAAATTTTGTATTCTCATTAATAAGGCTACTTAAACTTAATCCCACATCTGCATCTAAATAACTAAAACCAGTTTTTGTAAAAGTTTGACTTGTTGTATTAGAAGAGTTATAACTGCCGTTTACAAATTGGTCGTCAAATTTTAATGCAGTTGGATCAAACCTTTCGGAAACTACACCGCCCATAAATGCAAGAGAAAGTAAAGTAGATTTTTCTTCGTTTAATAATTTATGATAATTTATTACTGGTAATAGTTGTGTTCTTCTAAGTTTAGAATCACCAGCTTCATCGTTTGTTACTTGTAGGCCTATAGTCATGAAATCTCCTTCAGCAAGCCCTCTCAATATTTTTATTTCTGTGCCCAATGCCATCGTGCGATATGGAACTGTTATACTTTGCCATTGATTTCTGTAGGCAGCCGTAAATCTAATATTGCCATTAAAAATACCCGCTAATGATGGATTGCGCAACATAGGTAATTCATAAAACTGCGCAAAGTGAATGTCTTGCTGCGCTTGGCTGTTTAAATTTACAAGCAAGAAAAATAATAAAAATGATATATTGAATAATTTCGTTTTCATTTTATTTGAGTAATGTAATGTTTCCTTTAATAAAATACGATTCATTATTGTCGCAAGTTACTTCGGCAATATAAACATACACTTCTGCCGCTCCCATCATACCTTTTATTTTTCCATCCCATCCATAAGTAGGATTATTAGGAGGGAAACTATTCTTTTCAAAAATCAATTCACCCCATCTAGAATATATTTTGAAAGAACGAACAGCTTCAATTCCTTTTGAACGTACCATTAATATATCATTTCTTCCATCTCCATCTGGCGTAAATGCATTGGGTACATATACCTGAGATGCAGCACAGGTTGTATTTATGCGAATGTCATCCGAAGCAGTACAACCATAATTATTGGTAATGGTAGCAGTATAAGTAATATCTTTTTTTACAGTTGCTATGGGTTTAGGACAATCCGTACAACTAAGATCTGTTGTTGGTGTCCATAACCATTTTACAATTGGGCCATTCGTAAAAACTGATGTAATAGGAAATAAAGTCCCTGTACTCAATGTTTGATCAGCTCCTAGCTGAAGTGTTGGCTTTGGATATACAGTAATCTTTACATACCCTGTATCTTTAAAACAATTATGATTATCGAAACCAATAACCGTGTAGGTAGTTGTCGTATCTGGTGTAACAGTAGGCGTAGGACTTGTAGCGCTACTAAGTGAGTGAGAAGGCGACCATTGATAAGTGGATGCACCACTTGCCCAAATATTAAGCGACTCCTTATTACAAATTTGTTTTTTAGGAGATGTTATTATTTTAATAGGCTGATGTACGGTTATGGTTATAGTACCAGTATTTTGACATCCTGTATTTGGTAAAGCTTTAACCGTGTAGGTTGTTGTTGAGTCAGGGCTTGCTATTGGGTTAGGACACTGATTACATGTTAAGCCAATAGCTGGAGTCCATTCAAAATTCTGCGCCCCTTGAGCAGATAAATTTACATTTGATCCTCTACAAATAGATACATTATTACCTGGGAAAACACGCAAACTAGAATTTACTTTTATTACAAAAGTTTTAGGCACGCCTGCACATCCCGAACCAGCACTCGATGTAAGCGTAATGGTAGAACTTATTTGTGCATTGGTATTGTTCGTTGCCACAAACGAAGCAATAGTGCTTCCAACACCACTAGCTGCAAGCCCAATGGCAGTATTAGAGTTAGCCCAAGTATAAGAAACTCCAGTAACTGGCCCTCCAGCAAAATCGATAGTATTTATAGTGTCGCCACTACAAACTGTTTTGTCTAATGGTGCAACAACACTTGGCGTAGGATCAACTTTTATTACAAAAGTTTTTGGAGTGCCTACACAACCACTTGCTGTTGGCGTTATTGTTATGGTAGAACTTATTTGTGCATTGGTA
>JAYTLA010000105.1:0-12712 GCA_043729825.1 Ferruginibacter sp. | reverse complement strand
TACTCAATACTGGAATACTATGAACGAAAAAATAGATGTAAAATACGACGAGGATAATATACGAAGCCTCGATTGGAAGGAGCATATTCGCTTACGGCCGGGGATGTATATTGGGAAATTGGGCGACGGTAGTAGTCCGGATGATGGCGTGTATGTATTGCTGAAAGAAGTAATTGATAACTGCATTGATGAACATGCAATGGGGTATGGTAAGCATGTGGATGTAACAATTGCGGATAAAACCCTTACTGTGAGGGATTATGGGCGTGGGATTCCGCTGGGGAAAGTGGTGGATGTGGTGAGCAAAATGAATACAGGTGCAAAGTATGATAGCAAGGCTTTTCAAAAAAGTGTGGGCTTAAATGGTGTGGGTACAAAGGCTGTGAATGCACTGAGTAATCATTTTAAAGTAACGGCATACAGAGAGGGGAGAGAAAAAACGGCGGAGTTTGAAAGGGGTGTGTTGGTAAAAGATAGTAAAGAAACGGCGAGTAAAGAAGAGAATGGAACGTTTGTGGAATTCACGCCTGATGATAGTATTTTTAAGAATTTTCATTTTGTGCAAGAGTATTTGGACAATCAGTTTTGGAACTATTGTTTTTTGAATGCAGGCTTGGTGATGAACCTTAATGGCAAACGTTATGTAAGTAAAAATGGTTTGTTGGATTTGCTGCAGCGTAAAACCAATGCGGATGAAATAAGGTATCCAATTATACATTTAAAAGGTGAAGATATAGAAGTAGCCATAACGCATGAAAATGGCTATGGCGAAGAGTATTACAGTTTTGTAAACGGACAATTTACCACACAAGGTGGTACGCATTTGGCAGCATTTAGAGAAGGATATGTGCGTACAATAAGAGAATATTTTAAGAAAGATTATGATGCGGCTGATATACGTGGAAGTATATGTGCGGCGGTAAGTGTACGTGTGCAGGAGCCTGTGTTTGAAAGCCAAACAAAAACAAAATTGGGTTCTCAATCGGTGAGTGAAGGTGGCGCAAGTATGAAGAATTTTATTTATGATTTTTTGCATAAGGAGCTGGATAATTATTTGCACAGAAACCCTACAGTGGCGGATGCTTTGCGCAAACGCATTGAGCAAAATGAAAGAGAACGTAAAGAATTGGCTGGTATAAAAAAGCTAGCGAATGAGCGTGCGAAAAAAGCAAACTTGCACAATAAAAAATTGAGGGATTGTAAGTTTCATTACAACGACGAAGCTACTGGTAAAGACAAAGACAACGTTATAGAAAAACAAAAAGAGAGTACCATTTTTATTACCGAGGGTGATAGTGCTAGTGGTTCTATAACAAAATCTAGAAACGTAAATACACAAGCGGTGTTTAGCTTGCGTGGTAAGCCACTGAATTGTTTTGGGCTTACCAAAAAAATCGTGTACGAAAACGAAGAATTTAATTTATTGCAACATGCATTGAACATTGAAGAAGGGTATGAGGGATTGCGTTACAATAACATCATAGTAGCTACCGATGCCGATGTAGATGGGTTGCATATTCGATTATTGTTGATGACTTTTTTCTTACAGTTTTTTCCTGACTTGGTGAAGAATGGGCATGTGTATATTTTAGAAACGCCATTGTTTAGAGTAAGAGATAAAAAGGAAACGATTTATTGCTATGATGAAATGGAGAAACAAGCAGCAGTGAAAAAAATTGGATCAAAACCCGAGATAACTAGGTTTAAGGGATTGGGAGAAATTAGTCCAGAGGAATTTGCACGCTTTATTGGTATGAACATGCGCTTGCAACCACTCATAATGGAGCAAGGTGAGCACATACAAAACTTGCTGGAATATTATATGGGCAAGAATACGCCGAGCAGGCAAGAATTTATTATTGATAATTTGCAGGTGGAGATAGATGATGCGCTGGAGCAAGAAGTGGGCAGTTAGCAGTGGGCAATAAGCAGTTGGCAAAAGGCAGTTTGCAGTTGGCAATTTGCAATAGAGCAATTGGCAAATTTCTTATTCGTGCTTATTCGTGTTATTAGTGGCAATGAAAAATTATAGCAAAAAAAGTGAGCGTAAAACAAAACGATGTTTGAATTTCATAAAGATAGAAAGGGATATTTTGATATGCAGATTTTGAATGCAGAAAAATATGTATTGCCTTTTATCGAAGAAAAGTTTGCCATACAACCAGATATGCGTGTGCTTGAAATCGGTTGCGGTGAAGGCGGCGTGCTAAAAGCCTTTGTGAATAAGGGTTGTGTGGGAGTAGGCGTAGAGATGGAAGAAACTCGTTTGGTAAATGCACGTTTGTGGTTGGCAGATGATTTAGCTGATGGTAAAATAACTTTTTTTTCGAAAGATATTTACGATACCACTGTTGAAGAATTGGGTGGAGCGTTTGATATTATTGTACTAAAAGATGTAATTGAACATATTCACAATCAACAAAAATTGATGGCATATATGCAGACATTGCTTACCAATAATGGTGTAATATTTTTCGGATTTCCACCATGGCAAATGCCTTATGGAGGGCACCAACAAATGGCAACTGGCAAATGGATGGCAAAAATGCCTTACTATCATTTGCTACCTACTTTTATGTACAAATGGATTTTGAAAGTAAATGGTGAACATTGGCCATTTTTTATAGAGATAAAAGAAACGGGTATCTCTATTGAAAGATTTGAAAGAATTTCGAGAAAAACAGGTTTTAATATTTTGTGCAAAACGCATTATTTGGTAAACCCCATTTACGAATTCAAATTTGGGATGAAACCCAAGAAACAGTTTGGGTTAATAAAAGCTATTCCTTGGGTGAGAAATTTTTTTACGAGTTGTGTGTATTATTTAATTCAAAAGAAATAACAAATCTGTTCAATCTGAGTAATCCGAGTTCTAATTTTTAAAAATAATTTTATATAAATGATACATATAGTTTTTAATGAAGCAGATGTAAAAGTGTTGCAAGAAGCAATAGCACTAGATGAAACATTGCAAGGCGAAGTAATACAAATAAAAGATGATTATGCTGTTGGACCATTAACGAATATTTATGTGGGAGATGGTATTGAAGAAAGAAGAAGGTGGTGGCATGATGTGCTTATTGGTGGCGACTATGAAGGCAGTGTAGAACGTGGCGATGTGGATGACTATAAAACGGCTGCATCTTTGGTGGGCACTATGAGAAGAGATGAAGCAGAAGTGATTTGGATATGGGCAGCACAAAATAAGCATGATGTGTGCGGTTATTATTGGTTACTACATTACATGAAGGAATTTCAAAACAGGGTATTTATTCTGTATCTAAACAATTTGCCTTTTATAAATGAAAAAGGAAATATTTTTTACCCCGATTGGCTGCACCAAATACCTGCAAAAGAATTTTTGAAAGCAAAAAAACTTGCTAGAGAAATAACGCCGAGTGAGTTTGAGGTAGATCCTGATGAATGGACAAAAATTTGTGAAGAAAACAAAGGTGTGCGTTTATTGGAAGGCGGTAAGAAATTGATTCAATTGGATTATGACTATTATGATGCGGAATTAAAAAAATATGTAACAGGAGAGTGGCAAAAAGCAACAAAAATTATTAATAACTTTTTGATTAAGGCAAAAAATACAACGGGGGATGCGTATTTGTTGTGGAGGCTGAAAACGCTAGCAGCACAACAAGTATTTGAAACGCAGGGCGGGGTGAAGAATATAAAGGATTTGGAGTTTAAGATAGGATAGGGTTTTTGAATATGGAAGTGTTTTTTGAAAAGGCAAATGTTCAATAATCAATGCTCAATGTTCAATTTTCAAATTGTTAAACTTGAGGGTTTATTCTGAATGGGATTGTGTTTAATAAATAAGGTAAATGTTCAATAATCAATGTTCAATTTTTAAATTGTTAAACTCAAAGATTTATTTTGAATAGGATGATGTTTAATAAAAAAAGATATTTTATATGGCTACTAAAATTTATGATTTAGAGGATAGATTGGTAGACTTTACTTGTAGAATGATAGATGTGGTAGAGAGTTTACCAAATAATAGAGCAGGGAATTACATAGCAGGGCAATTGATAAGAGCTTGTCATTCTCCCACCTTTAATTACGGAGAAGCACAAGCTGCAGAATCTACAAACGACTTTATACATAAGATGGGCGTGGTTTTAAAAGAATTGAAAGAATGTAGGACGGCATTGAAAGTAATTATTAAAAAAGAATTTATAAAGCCAATAAAAAAGCTAGAAGGTATTTATAAAGAAATAGAAGAACTTATTGCAATAATTGCAAAGAGCATAATTACAGCAAAACAGAATAAAGAAAATAAGAAATAAATGGGTTGATAATAATTCGCTCAAAATTAAATAACGATGATTGATTTAAAAAACTTGAACATTGTTTATTGAACATTGATTATTGAGCGTTTTCTTAAAAAACTTGAATTATAAAATAGTCATGGCAAAAGCAAATAAAGAGGAGTACCAACACAGCAACACCGGCATTGGCGGCCAATACAAAACATGGTTTTTAGATTATGCAAGCTATGTAATATTGGAGCGTGCCGTACCTGCAATCGAAGACGGATTAAAACCTGTACAACGTCGCATACTACATGCAATGAAGGAGATGGATGATGGACGTTTTAACAAAGTAGCCAATATTATTGGGCAAACGATGCAGTATCATCCGCATGGTGATATGAGTATTGGCGATGCATTGGTAAACCTTGGACAAAAAGATTTGCTCATAGAAACACAAGGTAACTGGGGTGATGTGCGCACAGGCGATGACGCTGCTGCACCTAGGTACATAGAGGCACGCTTGAGTAAGTTTGCTTTGGAAGTGGCTTTCAATGCTAAGACTACAAATAATCAATTGAGTTATGATGGTAGAAAAAATGAGCCGATAACGCTGCCGATGAAATTTCCTTTGTTGCTTGCTCAAGGCGCAGAAGGTATTGCTGTTGGTTTGGCTACGAAAATATTACCTCATAATTTTTGTGAATTGATTGAAGCTTCCATAAAATATTTACGTGGACGTAAATTTGAATTGCTTCCTGATTTTTTGACTGGTGGTATAATGGATGCGAGCAATTACAATGATGGTAAGCGTGGTGGGAAAATTAGAGTAAGAGCCATCATTGAAGAAGTAGATAAAAAAACATTGGTAATTCGCAGTGTGCCATTTGGAGTGACTACCACTACTTTAATGGAGAGCATTGTAAAAGCTAATGACAATGGCAAAATAAAAATTAAAAAAGTAACCGACCATACTGCGGCTGAAGTAGAAATTATTATTGAATTAGCTGCTGGTATTTCACCTGATATTACCATCGATGCATTGTACGCATTTACAGATTGTGAGGTTTCTATTTCGCCAAATGCATGTGTAATTTCTGCTGATAAACCAGTTTTCTTAACTGTCACAGAATTACTAAAAGCATCTGCAGATTATACAAAAGATTTATTGCTAAAAGAATTGCAAATACGTTTGAGTGAGTTGCAAGAAAAATGGCATTACACCTCTTTGGAAAAAATATTCTTTGAAGAAAAAATATATAAAGAGCTTGAAAAGAAACACGAAACATGGGATAAGGTTTTAACGGCAATTGACAAAGCTTTTGAGCCTTTTAAAAAACTATTGAAGCGTGAGATTACAAGAGAAGATATTGTAAAACTTACCGAAAAGCCAGTTCGTAGAATTTATAGGTTAGATATTGATGAGTTAAATGCGCAGATAAAAAATCTGGAGGCTGAGATGAAAGCTGTGAAGCATGATATTGCAAATTTGACTGATTATGCGGTGGCTTATTATGAAAATTTGCTAAAGAAATTTGGCAAAGGCAAAGAAAGAAAAACAGAAATTCGTGCATTTGATACCATACAAGCAAAGTCTGTAGCTATTGCCAATATTAAGTTGTACGCCAATTTTGCTGATGGATTTATTGGTACAGGTTTAAAGAAAGATGAATACATTGGTGAAGTATCTGACTTGGACGACATCATTGCATTTACCAAAACTGGTATTATGAAAGTGGTACGTGTGAGTGATAAAACGTTTATTGGAAAGGATATCATACATGCAGCTGTTTTTCAAAAAGGAGATGAGCGTACGACGTACAATGTAATTTATGTGGACGGAAAAACAGGTACAAGTTTTGCAAAACGTTTTAATGTAACTGGCATTACTCGTGAGAAAGAATATGATTTGACCAAAGGCGCAGAAAAAAGTAAAGTGCATTATTTTACTGCCAATGCTAATGGCGAAGCAGAAGTTGTAAAAATAATTTTAAGCCCAAATTGCAATGCAAAGAAAAAAGAATTTGATTTTTACTTTGAAGAGCTGGAAATAAAGGGTAGAGGTTCTATGGGTAACACCGTTACAAAATATCCAATAAAAACGGTGCGTTTTAAAGAATCAGGAAAATCTACATTGGATGCAAAGAAACTCTGGTACGATGATAAGTTTGGCAGATTGAATGTAGAAGAAAAAGGTCATTACCTTGGCAAATTTGAAGCAGAAGATAGACTGGTGGTATTTTATAAAGATGGAAATTATGAAATGATAGACCAAGAGCTTACACAGCGTTTTGAAATGGATAAAATATTAGCTATTCAAAAGTTTG
Organism: Ferruginibacter sp.; assembly: GCA_043729825.1. Lineage (GTDB taxonomy): Bacteria > Bacteroidota > Bacteroidia > Chitinophagales > Chitinophagaceae > Ferruginibacter. The sequence goes on along the minus strand of JAYTLA010000105.1, from coordinate 6,123 downwards.
GAGAAGATAAAATTTATTCGGCTGTATATTTTGATGGAGATAAAAATCAGTACAACGTAAAGCGTTTCAAAATAGAAACAACTACATTAAACAGCAAGTATTTCTTTATTAAAGAAGGGAAAAACAATTCGCTTACAGCTGTTTCATCCGCAGAATTACCATTACTAAATGTAAAAACAGGAAGAGGGCAGCAAGTAAACAATGTAAAGTTTAAAGTAGATAAACTAGTAGAAGTGATGGGCTGGAAAGCAATAGGAACAAAGCTAATGGACTTTAATAAAAATATCGAAATGGAATTTGTGCAGCCGAAGGAAGAAACGACGCAGCAGGATTTGTTTGAGTAGAATGATGTATATTCACAATATTAAAACTCATTCAAAAATGAAACAATGAAAATATTATATACCATTTTAGTAATGCTATTTTCGTTAACGGCTATTTGTCAAAATGATAACTTTAGATTTAGAACAGATGGCAACCAACTAAAATTTGAATATCCTCCAAAAGTATTTTTGGATTCCATGCTTATTCCTTTTGATTATGTAAAACAAATAAAGCCAAATGATATTGAGAGTATTAGTGTGGTGAAATCTGCTTTTAATTCTACAACAATGACAGAGGGAGAATTGTATATAAAACTAAAGAAAGGTTCTAAACATAACTTTTTCAACTTTGCTAATTTTAAAGCAAATTATTTGCCCAATAATGCAAAGCCTATTTTATTAATGCTAAACTCTGTTTTTATTAACGACTATTCTACTTTTGTAATAGATAAGAATACTATTGCGTTAGTAGAAATTGATAACGGTGCAGATATTAATCCAATAAAAAACATTTATCCCAATAATACCATTGTAAATATTCTTACCAAAGAATCTTTTAACAGAAATAGCGTATCTCAAATTTTAAGAAATGCTGATATTGATTCAAAATAAATTTTAAAAAGAATAAATTAAAAAACTCCCCAATCACTCGGGGAGTTTTCATTTTCAACAACCATCTATCAACCTACTAAAACTAACATTATTGTATGTTTATGTCTTTTGCACCTGCAAAAGCATTTTCTTTTTTTGGTAAATCAATTTTTAAAATACCGTTTTCGTAGCGAGCTACAATGTTTTCGGTTTCAATTTTTTCATTTAGCGTAAAACTTCTTTTAAAAGATTTTGCGGTAAATTCTTTGCGAATCGTTTTTTCATTTTCTACAACGGTATCTTCTTTGTGTTCCGAACTAACGGTAAGAATGTTGTTGTCCAATTTAATATTGAAATCTGCTTTTTCATACCCAGGTGCAGAAAGTTCTACGAGGTACATTTCTTTTTTGTCTGTAATATTTACAGGCGGATAATTGAGTACATCTTCTCTAACTGCTTTGCTTACAGCTGATGGGAACTCGGTAAAGATCTCTTTCATTAATCCATCTAAAGAGCGAAAATTGTTGTTTACTTTTACGTACGACATATTTATTTGTTTTTAAGTTTTTATAATTTTTGTTACATTTTGTATTGTCCAAATTTTGTTCCATACAATTTTATAAGCCACAATGGCATTTTTATTAAAATTTATGCGCCATAACGGCATTGCAATATTAACAGGACTGTAAAACTTGCATGATTGGGTTTGCGGTTAAGGGCGTAATTTTGCAGTCTAAAAAAGAAAAAATATGTATCCAGCAGAAATAGTAATTCCGATGAAAGAGGAATTAACAGAAAATGGTTTTAAAGAAATGTTGAACGCAGATGATGTTGCCAATACATTAGCAGAAAAAGGAACAGCCTTGGTTATGATAAATTCGGTTTGTGGATGTAGCGCAGGTACAGCACGCCCAGGTGTATTGATGGCTGTACAAACAGCCGAAAAAAAACCAGATCATATTACTACAAGTTTTGCAGGTTTTGATGTAGAAGCCGTAAACGAAATTCGCAAACATTTAATGCCTTACCCACCATCATCGCCAGCAATAGCATTGTTTAAAGATGGGCAGCTCGTGCATATGATAGAGCGCCACATGATAGAAGGACGCAGTGCACAAATGATTGCCGATAATTTGAAAGGCGCCTTTGCTACACATTGTAATTAATTATTGCAGATATTTTTTAGGTCATCGTATATTGGTTTCTTTGTTGTTTTTACAATCAGCATTAAATAGGAAACCATGCACGATGACTTTTTATTATATTGCACTACTCTTAAAATTTCTAAATACAGCTAATGTATCCAAATTTATATTACGTTTTTAAAGACTGGTTTGGCATTGAATGGCAATGGCTCAAAATTTTTAATACGTTTGGCCTTTTTGTTGCACTTGCATTTGTAGTGGCGGCTATTGTATTAAGTGCTGAGCTTAAAAGAAGAGAAAAATTAGGATTGTTACATCCATCTGGCGAAACAATTGTTGTGGGCAAATCTGCTACAATACTCGAATTATTTTTCAATGCCATTGTTGGATTTATTTTTGGTGCAAAATTATTGGGTTTAATTTTTAGTCGTGCAGCTGAAGAAACGCCACAGCATTATTTACTTTCTACACAAGGAAATATTATAGGTGGTTTATTAATGGCAGCGGTACTTGTAGCTGTAAAATGGCACGAAAAAAATAAACAAAAATTAAAAGTTCCCGAAACAAGACTGGTGCGCATTTGGCCACACGATAGAGTAGGAGATATTATTATTTTGGGATTAATATTTGGAATACTTGGTGCAAAGTTGTTTGATAACTTTGAACATTGGGATGTGTTTATGAAAGATCCCATTGGGCAATTGTTTTCGGTGAGTGGGCTTACATTTTATGGAGGATTAATTTTAGCTTCTATTGCCATTTGCTATTTTGGGTATAAAAAAGGAATAAAAATTTCGCACCTTTGCGATTCTGCCTCTATGGCGCTTATGATTGCCTATGCTGTTGGTCGCATAGGATGCCAGATATCTGGCGATGGCGATTGGGGAGTTTACAACAGCGCATATGTTAGCGATGCATACGGAAATGTTTCTGTAGCTGCACCGGGCGATTTCGATAAAATGCTGCAAAAAAATGCCTCTTATTTTTTAGAAGGGAGAGCTACCGATTCTTCAAAATATGCCACTACTGATAGAACGTATTCATCATTAAAAGAAGTGCCACATCAACATATAAAGGGCGTTTCATTTTTACCAAAATGGATATTTGGTTATAGCTATCCGCAAAATGTAAACAACGATGGTATTCCAATACCTGGCGTAACTGAAGAGCATTTTAGTGTGTTGCCTAGTCCAGTTTTTCCAACACCATTTTACGAAACAGTAATTTGTAGTTTGTTGTTTTTATTTTTATGGAGCATTAGAAAAAAAATAAAAACGCCATTTGTTATGTTTGGTATTTACCTTATACTAAATGGCTGCGAAAGATTTATTGTAGAATTGGTGAGGGTAAACAAAGGGTACAATGTATCTGGCATTGTATTGTCTCAAGCGCAGGAAATTGCCATTGGACTTGTAGCAGTGGGTATTTTACTTATTGTGTATGCTAAGTTTATTGCCAAAAAACCTGAAGAAATTGAAAATACCCAAGTAGATTAATTTTTTTTAGTTGTATTATAACACAGCAGTATTTTTTACCTTTACAAAAACAAACCATCATGCCATCATTCGATATTGCAAGCAAAGTAGATTTACAAACCTTGGACAACGCCATAAATGTAGTAAGCAAAGAAATTAAAAATCGTTTCGATTTTAAAGGTTCTCATGTAGTAATAGAGCTTAACAAAAAAGACTTTAAACTAAACCTTGAAGCCGATAGCGAAATGCAACTTGGTCAAATTACCGATGTACTGATTAGTCGTAGTATTAAGCAAGGGCTAGCTGCCGAAATTTATGATTTTAGCAAAGCACCTTACCCAAGTGGAAAAGTAACCAAGCAAGAAGTAATAGTACGCAATGGCATAAAACAAGAAGATGCAAAGAAGATTGTAAAACTTATAAAAGACAGTGGCCTTAAAGTACAAGCCGCCATTATGGATGATATTATACGAGTAACTGGCAAGAAAATAGATGATTTACAAGATGTTATACAGGCAAGTAATGAATGGAATATTGGGTTGGCATTGCAGTTTGTAAACATGAAGTAAGTATCTGACTTTCTTTGTTATTAGAATAAAAAGCCTTACTTTTGCACTCTTAAAATAACCGCATGGCAAAATCCATGCATCAAAAAACATACAATGAAAAAAGAACTTCACCCAAAAAACTACAGAATGGTAGTGTTTAAGGACATGAGTAATGGTACTACTTTCTTAAGCAAATCTACTGCTGTAACTAGCGAAACAGTAATTTTTGAAGAAGATGGTCAAGAATATCCAGTAATTAAATTGGAGATTTCTAATACATCTCACCCTTTTTATACAGGTAAAAATGTATTGGTAGATACTGCAGGTCGTATCGATAAATTTAATAAGCGTTTTGGTAAAAAGACAGCTGTTACCACAGCCGCACCAGCAGCGGAAACTGCTGAATAGTTTTACTGAAAAATGATATATAAAATCCCTTCTGTTTTGCAGAGGGGATTTTTGTTTTCTGGTTATTTTGTAATTTTATACTTCATCTTCCAGTATAAACTTCCTCAACATATTCATAGCATTTATAGCCGTAAGCATAAGCTATTAAGTATTGCCGAACTAAAACGACTTTTCACAAAAAACAAGACAGCGTAAGATTAAAATTAAACAATGAAACTTTGACTTTTAAAGTTATGTTTATGATTTTATTTATTTAGGGAGCATTTTTGTAGTATTTAACCTATAAGCCTATAGTTTTTTGCAAGTAGCTTATGTAGTTTTAAAAAATATTATGTATAAAAGTTGGTAAAATAAAACCCACTCCATACATTTATGTACAATAGGCTACTTAATACCAAAACATTAGCTCATGGGTTTTGCAAAGTTTACCATTTTCTTACTAGCACTCATACTACACTCCGCCCATAGCTACGGACAAGATACCATTATACCAAGCATCACAAAAATCCCTCTAAAATTTATACAACAAACCAACGATAAAATAGATAAATACAGCAACCGTATAACAAGCAAAACCGAAAAGACTTTACAAAAACTAACCAAGTGGGAAAATAAAATACAAAGCCTTTTGCTAAAAGCTAACCCAGCGGTAGCAGAACAATTATTTGGAGAAGGCAAACAAACTTTTGCCGGCATGCTACAAAAAATACAAGAAGGCAAAGCCCTCACAGAAAATTTTCGCCCTTGTTGGCGGATGTGTTTAAAGCTTCCTATTCCGCCGTCGCATAATCGTAGCGCTGCCGTTGGTATGCAGCGCAGGCATAGCAGCCAAGCGTACCAACAACTCGTGCAGGGCTTGCAAAAAAAAATCGTATTTTTAAGAAATGATTTACCCAACCGAGTGGCCACAATTTTATACTGCCACAATTCTTAACTGGCAACATCTTTTACAAGATGATAAATACAAAGACATCATAGTAGAAAGTTTACAATTTTGTGTAAAAGAAAACAAAATTAAGTTGTATGCTTTTGTAATAATGAGCAATCATATTCATCTAGTATGGCAACAAATGCCTCCTACTACAAAAACAAAACTGCAACATAGTTTCATGACATATACAGCACAAAAAATAAAAGAAGATTTGCAGAAAAATAATCCTGCATTATTAGAAACTTTTAAAGTAGATGCAAAGGATAGAATGTATCAAATATGGGAGAGAAATCCACTAACTGTTGATTTATTTTATCCAAAAGTATTTTATCAAAAAATAGATTATGTACACTACAATCCTGTAAGAGCAGGGTTGTGTCTTAACCCAGAAAATTACTATTATTCATCTGCTAAGTTTTATGCTACGGGTATAGATAATTTTAACATGCTCACACATTATGATGGGTGAGAGATTTGTTTTGTATAATTTATAGTTTCAGCAAGTGTTGTTGGTACAGCAGCGCTGCCTAAGCTATGCTGCATACCAACCTTTAGATTTGCATTTTAATTATTTATTGTAAATTAGTACTACTATTACTACTATCTTTTTTTGCTTCTTTTTTTCTTTGTGAACAATTAAAATATGTTAATAACAACAATCAAAAGCGCCTGTGAACTAACATACCAAAAGTACTTAAAGGT
>JAYTLA010000104.1:0-2369 GCA_043729825.1 Ferruginibacter sp. | reverse complement strand
GCTTACTGTGCCTTCTGCAGCGTTTGCTGCCGTGTAAAGCGCAGTATAAGTCGTGCCACTACCAGAGAAGCCACTTAAAGTTCCGCCGCCTGTCAGCGTTATATCTGCCAAGCTAAAGTCGGTTGAGGCTTCGCTTAGGGTAAAGGTCAGCGTTACGCTTGGCGATGCTCCATTAAGCGTAGCAGTAGAACTGGTTGTCACCGCAATCGTGGGTGTTGATGTGTCGATGGTAGAAGAATCATTACCTGGCGTACCAGCAACCCAACCAGGATCATCTGTAGGGCCTGTTGGGCTAGTGAGTTTCACTTTTAAAGCCAAGTTTGCTCCATTGGCAGGTAGAGTGACCGCATCAACACCTGTAAAGGTGTAGCTGCCAGCCGTCACTTCGGCTAACTTTAATATATGAGTTGCTAAAACGGTGATACCATCATTTGCATACAAGGTGAGGGTGTCGCCCGCTTGAGTGGCTTGATACGTATCACCTGGCGCTGGTGCTGGTGGCAAGTTAATTTTAACATCGGTTGTTGTGGCCGCTGCTTTTTCTGCTGCGTTAATATAGCCATCATTGTTAACATCTAGCACAATGTCCATAGTAGGTGTGCCAGGCGGCAACATATTTAAGGTGGCAGTGTCTGTGCCAGTTACGCCTGTGTTACCCGCTACATCGGTAATGTTGGCCGATACAATAATGGCGGCATCTTCCGCAGGTTTTGGGAACGTGGTTGTTACAAAGCCATTGCCAATATCTGCAATGGTTAGAACGATGCTGCGTGTGTTGCCGTAATTATCAGTAATGGTGACGGTGTCACCCACTGCGGCGGCACTACCAGTAGTAGGCAAGGTGACGCTCACATTCACTACTGTGGCTGATTGTGAGTAGCCATCAGCTGCATCAATAAAGCCACTATTGTCGGTGTCTGAGGTGATGCTAACGGTTGGTGAATTTGGTGCTATGGTGTCAATGATTAAATTAGTAGTAACAGGCGTAGCTGCATTACCTACAGCATCGGTATAAGTAGAGGTGACCACAGCCGCACCTTGGCCAGCAGCGGTAATATCAGCCGTTGGAATGAGTACACTAGCAGTGCCTGCAGTTACATCAGCAGCAAGCACGGTATAACTCACAGGTGTACTACCATCAATTGAAACAGTAATCACATCACCTGCCACTGCGCTAGCAGGCAAGGTGATGGTGACAGGCACACCGCCGCCACTAGTGGCTTCAGCAGCGTTAATGACCGGGCCTTCTGGCACAGCAGCAGTAAATGTACTTGGCGCTTGAGTTCCATCCTTGATGGTTCCTGTCCCTATCGCACTCTTTGCTCCGCCGCTAGTATAAGTAGCAGTTAAGGCGAAAGTTTCGTCAATTGGTTCAGAAATCGTGTCATTTGTAATTGAGGCGCGGACTTGAAAAATTCCACCTGCAGGAATGGTGATATTGCTTCCAGCAGTGTAGGCTAACCATGTGGTTCCACCATTTAAGTAGAACTCAAGCCCACCATTACCAAAATCTTCACCATCATTCAAAGTGGCGTTGGTTTCGGCTGTTGCTGGCGTTGTACCCGAACCTGCCGTTATTAAGGATACCGTTTGCCCTGCTACGCCTGCAACAGTAAAGATTGCATGAGTATTTATGCCTTCAGTAACCGTAGTGTTGCTTACACTAAGCGGACGATCGTCATCTTTAGGTGCGAGGGGATCTGCAACATCGCTAGAAGGGTAGATATTACCCGTGCCATCATCAAGAATAGTGACATTCCCTGTAGTAACTGCGCCACTGGCGGTGGTGAGTCTCAGCTGGAAATTTTCTGGCCCTTCAAAAACAGCTGGGGTATCGTTTTTAATTATAATTCGCACAAGCAGCTCGCCGTTGGCGTTGAGCGCAATCGTGCCTGCTCCGGAATAAGTAAGCCATGTGACGCCATCATCACTAGAATGCTGGAGCTGATTTAGGATGCCTGTATCTGTACCAAGAAGCGCATTGGCAGTAGTAGGGTCGCTATCATTTTGTAGTAGCGGGGTAAAAGCTTGGTTGGGTTGGCCAGCCAGTTGAAAAACCGCAAAAGGAGAGGCTTCGTTGACAATGACGTTATTGATATCAATGGGACGATCATCATCCAAGGCCGCAGGATACAAAGGGTCGCCAGGCAAGCTAGGGTCTGGAGTGATGTTGCCAGCGAGATAAACATCGCCTGTGCCGTCATCTATAATGGTGCCAGTGCCAACACTGGTAATACCATTGCCGACAATCTAACCAGTGAGCGTAAAGGTTTCAGCTCCTTCAAAAACTGCTGGTGTGTCGTTAGTAATCACCACCCGAACAAGCAATTCACCGTTTACATTAAGTGGAATCGTGCCAGTTCCTGAAT
>JAYTLA010000103.1:0-8524 GCA_043729825.1 Ferruginibacter sp. | reverse complement strand
TATTCTTTGTCTTTATCAAACAAAGTATATGCTTTTAATAATTGTTGTATGGTATGAATACGCTCACTCTTCATAGAGTAATCCGTCATCAAATTATCTTTGCGTTGTAGTTTTTCTTCTGCCGATAAATCTGTTTTTTCTATATCCGCAATTTTGGTAGATATATCTGGTATTACAAAAAACTCGGGGTCTTCGCCACTGCGTGTAATTAAATTTAAGCCGCTTTCTGTAAGTTCTACTTGGTTGTTTTTTTCATCAATACTAAAATACAATTGCTCATCTACCTTAGGCATTTGTTTTTGCTGGTCTGCCAAATAATAGTTTTCACTTTTTTGCAATTTTACACGAATACCTTCTTCGCTCAAAAATTTTATTAGTGCCCCATTTTTTGGTAAACCACGGTGTGCACGCATTAAGGCTAATCCGCCATCTTTAGGATCATCATTGCCTTCAGCAATTTTCTTTTTTGCTTCTATTAAAAAACCATTTACGGCTTTACGTTGTGCTTCTACTAATTTTTCAATGCGAGGTTTAAGGTCAAAAAATTGTTGTGTATTATCGCTATGGCCTACTGGTCCAGAAATAATTAACGGCGTACGAGCATCATCTATCAATACACTATCCACCTCATCTACCATGGCATAATGGTGCTTGCGTTGTACCATTTCATCTGGGCTGTGTACCATATTATCTCTTAGGTAATCAAAACCAAATTCGTTATTGGTACCATAAGTAATATCTGCATTGTAGGCTTTTCTACGAGCATCGCCATTTGGTTCGTGCTTGTCTATACAGTCCACACGCAGTCCGAGCCATTCAAAAATTGGCCCGTTCCATTCACTATCTCTTTTTGCCAAGTAATCATTCACGGTTACAATGTGTACACCTTCACCCGCAAGTGCATTCAAGTATGCAGGTAATGTGCTCACCAATGTTTTACCTTCACCTGTTGCCATTTCGGCAATTCTGCCAGAGTGTAATACTGCACCACCAATAAGTTGCACATCGTAATGCACCATATTCCATGTAACCAAGTTGCCAGCAGCATTCCAACTATTTTTATGAATGGCTTTATCGCCTTCTATGCTTACGTTTTTGTTTTGTGTAGCCAGTTCTTTATCTAAATCGGTAGCGGTAGAGGTAAGAGTTTCGTTTTCTTTAAACCTGCGACTCGTTTCTTTTACCACAGCAAAAGCTTCTGGTAAAAGTTCTTTCAAAATTTCTTCTATCTTTTCGTTACGCTGTTTGCTAAGCACATCTATCTCTTTATATATGGCATCTCTACCATCTATATCGGCAGTGCCAAGTTGCTCTGCATTGTCTTTTTTGGTTTGAATATCATTATCTATTGCGGCTAAATATTCTTTGATGCGATGTTTAAATTCTATCGTTTTGCTACGCAATTGGTCGTTAGAAAGCGATTTGTATTCTGCAAAAAAGCGATTGGTTTTTTCTACCTCTGGCATTATCTTCTTTACATCCTTCTCACTCTTATTGCCACCAAATAGTTTTGAAATAAATCCGAGCATAAATATGTTTTATTATAAAAGTTTATTGTTTTGATTCAGATACTTGTCAAATATGGTGCTTGTGTTTGTTTTTAGCCAAAATGACAGTGTTTTCCAATTTTTATATTGGGTTGCAAATGTACAAATAAGTTTTGGGGAAATGGTAGGGTTGGTTTTTAGTAATAATTTATCTTTTTTAAGCTAAATTGCATTAAATAATTGAGAAAAATGAAACAAATCACGCTACATATACCTAATAATAAATACGCTCACTTTATTGAACTTGCTAAGAGTATTAAGTATGTAAAAAAGATTGATGAAGCGGAAATTGATGGAGAGTATATACCATTGACTAAAAAACATGTTTTAGAGGGGTTAAAAAAAGCCGTAAAAGAAATGAATTTGGTAAATAAAGGAAAACTAAAAGCTAGAGATGCAATGGAATTGTTGAATGAAATATAAAGTATTAACCATAGCACATTTTGATAAAGCAATTAAAAGATTGGTTAAAAAGTTTCCATCTTTAAAAATGGAATATTTGTCTTTAATTGAAAGCCTGAGTATTAACCCTAAACAAGGAGTTGACCTAGGCAAAAATTGTTACAAAATAAGAATTGCGATAGCATCAAAAGGAAAAGGTAAAAGTGGCGGCGCTAGAGTAATCACATATCTTAAAATTAAAAACAAATCAGTTTATCTCTTAGATATTTATGACAAGTCTGATAAAGAAAATATTAGCGATAATGACCTTACAGACTTATTAAGTGAACTTGATTAATAGAGTTTACTGAATATTTCACTTTTTAATCCTAAGCCCTATAAATTATAAAACTTAGTATTCTATTATAATTTTCCGCTGTTTTTTCCTTACTTTTGCGCCTTTAAAAACGCAGATACTTAAATAACAATAGCATGAGCGGCGCATTAAAAGAAGTAAGAACCAGAATAAAGAGCGTACAAAGTACCCAACAAATTACAAAAGCCATGAAAATGGTGAGTGCCGCAAAGCTTCGCCGTGCGCAAGATGCCATTACACAAATGCGCCCTTACGCCCACAAATTGCAAGAAATGCTTAGCAATATTGTAAGCGGCAGTGGTGGAGATATGACAATGACTTTGGCTACAGAAAGGGCGGTAGAAAAAGTAATGGTAATAGTAGTAACCAGCGATCGTGGTCTTTGTGGTGGTTATAATAGCAATTTGATTAAACTTGCCAAAAGTTTGTTGGTAGAAAAATATGCATCACAACATGCTAAAGGAAACGTATCTTTTTTACCAATTGGAAAAAAAGGGTATGAGCATTTTAGCAAAAATGGCTTTAAAGTAGTAGATAATTTTTGGGATATTTTTACAGGCCTTAGTTTTGAAAAAGTACAAGCTGCCGCAAAATATGCCATGAATGCATTTGCAAATGGAGAAGTGGACAAAGTAGAATTAATATTTAGCGAATTTAAAAATGCAGCTACGCAAGAATATATTGCTGAACAATTTTTACCAGTACAAAAAGCAGCAGCTACAGCATCTAAAGTAAATGCCGATTTTATTTATGAGCCAAGTAAAGAAGTACTGGTAACTGAACTGATGCCTAAAATATTAAACACACAATTATTTAAAGCAGTGTTAGACGGCAATGCAAGTGAGCATGGTGCACGTATGACAGCAATGGATAAAGCAAGTGATAACGCAAACGAATTATTAAAATCATTAAAAATAAGCTACAACCGTGCAAGGCAAGCTGCTATTACAACAGAGCTTAGTGAGATTGTAAGTGGAGCGGCAGCGTTGAATGGTTAATTAGCCAATTAGCTGATGTGCTAATTAGCTAATGTTTCCACTTCGGAACTTTTTAGAAATAGCAAAATTTTATTTTAGATATTTTATTTTATAATTTTTCAAATTAGTAGTAACCTTTAAATTATTAGAGACCCCATTAGCAAATTATCGAATTGGCTAATTAGCAAATTATCAGATGGAAATATCTCAAATTATACCACACATAGAAGCATTAATTTTTGCCAGTGATAAATCATTGTCTGCTGCAGAAATTACAGAGCTTATAAATACTGCCTTGGGTTTTATAGAAGACCGTGCAGATACCGAACAAGTACAAGCAGCTATTGATGGCATTAAAGAAAAATACGATAGCGAGTTTTATGCTTTTGAACTAAAACAAAGTGGCGGTGGCTGGCAATTTCTTACGAAGCCAGCATATCATAAAACAGTGGCACTTATAAATGGCGATAAATTTATAAAGAGATTATCTACTGCATCGTTGGAAACGCTTAGTATTATTGCCTATAAGCAACCCATTACCAAAAGTGAAATAGAAAGTATTCGTGGAGTAAACTGCGATTATGCTGTACAAAAGTTATTAGAAAAAGATTTGGTTATAATTAGTGGAAGAAATGAAGATGCTGTTGGTAAGCCATTGATTTATTCTACCTCCAAATCTTTTATGGATTATTTTGGGATAAACAGTGCAGATGAATTGCCAAAAATAAGCGAAGTGTTTTTAGAAGAAGTTGTACGAGCCACAGAAGTAAATGGCATGCAAGAAAGCGATGAAGAAAACATACATGTACACGATGTAGTGGGAGAATCGGGCGAACTACACATAGCAGAAGGCGAAGTGCCTACGCATATACATGTAGAAGCACATAGCGAAGAAGTGACTTTGACAGAACAAAGTAATGAAGAAGAAATTTTAGCAGAAATTGAGATTACAGAAGAAATAAAACAAGATAAACAGAACGACAACGAAGAGGAAGCATCGTAAAATATCATTGTACAAAAGATTTTTTATAGAAAGCATTTCTCAAAAGGAAATGCTTTTTTTATGGCCCCCTAAATCCCCCAAAAGGGGACTTGGAACTCTGAGAAATTGGAAAGTTTTTGAAAATAGGGCAGTGCGGCAGTTAATTTTTTTGATGGTACTTTTATTTAAAGATTTACTTTAATATTTTTTACTGATTTGTATATTTATAAAAAAATAAAACAACAATTTTATTATTAACTCTAAAAATTAACGGACTCTCAAGTCCCCCATCGGGGGATTTAGGGGGCTAATCACCAATGGAACATTTAACCCACGAACACCTTACCAACCTTGCAAGCCAATACGGCACGCCATTGTACGTTTATAATGCCGAAAGCATAAAAACTCAATACGAAAAATTAACACACGCATTTAGAAATAGCGATGCGAAGTTTTTCTATGCATGCAAATCGCTTACAAATGTAAATGTGTTGCGTTATGTACGTTCGCTTGGTGGCTCACTCGATTGTGTAAGTGTAAACGAAGTAAAACTTGGGTTGATAGCAGGTTTCCCTAAAGAGGAAATTTTATATACACCAAACTGTGTGGACTTTGAAGAAATATTAGAAGTAAAAGAACTTGGTGTAAATATCAACCTAGATAATATTTCTATCCTCGAACAATTTGGAAATAAATTTGGCAACAGTTACCCCATTTGTATTCGCTTAAACCCACACATTTTAGCAGGCGGAAATTATAAAATTTCTACAGGTCATATTGATAGTAAATTTGGCATATCGATACACCAAATGCGCCACATAGAGCGTATTGTAAAAACTACTAACCTGCGTGTAGAAGGCATACACATGCATACAGGAAGTGAGATAAAAGACATCAATGTTTTTTTAGAAGGATTAGAAGTTATGTTTAGCATGGCTACTCATTTTCCAGATTTAAAGTATATAGATTTAGGTAGCGGGTTTAAAGTACCTTACCAACCTGGCGATAAAGAAACAGATGTAAATTTATTGGGCGAAAAAGTAGCCGAAGCATTTGCACAATACGAAACCGAAACAGGAAAAAAATTACAAGTATGGTTTGAACCAGGTAAATTTTTGGTAAGCCAAAGCGGTTACCTTCTTGTAAAAGCAAACGTTATTAAACAAACTACCTCTGCCGTTTTTGTAGGTGTAGATAGTGGCTTTAACCACCTCATACGCCCCATGATGTACGACTCCTACCACCATATAGAAAATATAAGCAACCACGATGGCACTGCACGTATATATAATGTAGTAGGCAATATTTGTGAGACAGATACGTTTGCTTGGGATAGAACCTTGCCCGAAGTAAAAGAAGGTGATTACCTTGCCTTTTACAACGCCGGAGCTTATGGTTTTGAAATGTCATCAAACTTCAACAGCCGCTTACGCCCTGCTGAAATAATGGTAGAAAATGGAGAAGCAAGGGTGATAAGAAAGAGAGATGTGTTTGAAGATTTGTTGAGGGGGCAGGTGATATAATTTTTTGAAGCCGCAGCATTTTTCTGCGGCTTTTTATTTACAGGCATTCCACTAAAACAAATCATCCCCTACAATCTCATTGCTAACAATACTAAGCGAATGTTCGTTTTGCTTTACACCATACAAAGTTATAAACGTAATAAAAATATTTTTCTTGGTTTTTGTATTGGTTTTAAATATTTCTCGTTTGTCTCTTAAAGTATTTGCATATTGTTGTGTTATTTCAAATGCTGCATTATGAAATTTTATTTCGCACATCGTTATACAATTATCTGCTCTGTCTATCAATAAATCTATTTGGCAGCCTTGCTCATTATTTATGCCTTTTTTTATCCACGAATATTCATTGCTTGCAATACCACTTATGCCTAGTTTATTTTTTATCTGCTTTGCATGTTTTAAACAAATTGTTTCAAAAGCATAGCCACACCATATTTTATACGCTTGTTTGTTAAAAGTAGTAGTCCAATCTATTATTTTACTCTTATACATAAACTTAAAATAAAACAAACTAAATTCATCTATCAGTCTATATAATTTATCTTCTTTGGTTTTGTTTATAGGATGAATTTCGGTTACAAAACCACACTCTATCAATTCACTTAACAAAGTTGTCATTCCACCACCACTGCTCAATCCTGTTTCGGTAATAATTTCTTGCCTTGATAAACCTTTATTTTTTTTGGCTAATGCGCTTACAATGGCAACATGCAAATGTGCATTTTTAAACAACGAAGCATATAGGTTATTGAACTCATTTTTTAAAGTAGCTTTTTGTGTAAAGCAAAGCTCGTTTATTATTTGCACTACACTTTTTCCTTTAACAATGTCTTTGTAATAAAATGGTACACCGCCAATGCACATGTATAATTCTATCACATCTTTCTTTGACAAATGAATATTCTTCATCAATAAATACTCATTTGTTTCTGCTAATGTAAAAGGAAATAGCTGTATTGTTTTTGTAACCCTGTTGTGTAAACCGCCACGGTTATTAATTACTTTTTTAATAATCCAAGATGCGGCAGAGCCACATATCGTTAAAATAATATCATCTCGTTTGCTACAAAATTGATTCCAAAAGTTATCTAAAGCCGCTAAAAAACCAGAACGGGGCGTATCGTACCAAGATATTTCGTCTAAGAAAATTACTTTTTTCTTTTTCCCTTTTAAAGAAAGTACATATTGTTTTAATAAGGCAAATGCTTGCAACCATGTTTTTGGCGGACTAGCCAATTTTAACTTTGGCATTCGCTCTAATAATACCAACCAAAAACTTTCCAATTGTTGTTCTATTTCATTTTCATGAATGCCACTTGCTTCAAAAATAATATTAGGCTGAAACACTTGTCGGAGCAAATATGTTTTTCCAATTCGTCGTCGTCCATACATGGCTACAAACTCTGAATCCTCAGATTTAAGTATGGTTTCAAGCATTTCTATTTCGTCTTTTCTTCCTGCAAGTTTCATTTTACAAAAATTTATAGTTCGCCAAATATACTATTTTTTACATCAACTTGGCGAATTATAAAATCTATAGTTCGCCAAGTTAATCATTTTATACATTAACTTGGCGAACTATAGATTACCTGTTATCTTTTAATCCCTTGCCTTAGTGCTGCTAAATGAACTTAAAATCAATACGCTGCAACAACACGAAAACTTTTTTATAATGAGTTGAAGTTAAAAAAATCCTAAACCCCGGATTCTAAAAAAAATATTTTTGCCATATCAATTTTTCTTCTAACATTTACACAAGCAATTTTATTGCTCTCACCAATTTATAAACAATCTACCATGTCAGCCTTCAATTTATTTAGAAGCCGCAATGCTGTTGCGAAAGCAGCGTTATGCCTTTTCGCCATTGTTTTCACCACCAATTCTTGCAAAAACAGTAACAACCAAAAATGGTTAGATGTAGATCCTGCTTTTGCAAAATATGTAGAAGCCTACACCACAGGTATTGTTTCTAAAACAAGTAGTGTAAGAGTGCAACTCTCCACAGATGCAGCCACTACGCATAGTGTAGGGCAAGCAGTGAGTGACAAGTTGTTTGAACTATCGCCAAGCGTAAAAGGAAAAGCAACATGGATAGATGCCCGTACCATAGAATTTAAACCTGAGAAAAATCTTGATGCAGATAAATTATATAAAGTAAATTTTAATTTAGGTAAGGTTACCAAAGTACCCTCTAAGTATGAAGATTTACAATTTAACTTTCAAACCACCAAGCCATCTTTTAAAGTAACGAACACAGGTTTGCGTAGCGAAGCGGTGAAAAACAAAATGCGCTTGAGTGGAGAATTAACGACAGCCGATGCGGAAAACGATAAGGAAGTAGAGAAAATATTAACCGCATCGCAAAGCAATAAAAATTTAAAACTCAGTTGGCAACATTCTAACGGAAGTAAAACCCACACCTATACCGTAAGTGGAATAGAACGTAGTGATAAATCCGCATCTGCCTTGGATTTAAAATGGAATGGTAAAAGTATGAGTATGGATGTGGCAGGGAATCAAACTTTGGATGTGCCAGCCGCAGGCGATTTTAAAGTGCTAAATGTAACACCTGTAAATGATGCGCAGCAATACGCATCGGTACAATTTAGTGAGCCCATTGCAGTGGGGCAAGATCTTACAGGCTTGGTAACTATAGCAAACGAGAGCGACGTTTCTTATACCATCAATGGAAGTGAAGTAAAATTATTTTCGGGTAAAGCATTGGATGGAAATTATAC
>JAYTLA010000102.1:0-14875 GCA_043729825.1 Ferruginibacter sp. | reverse complement strand
CTTATTTGATGATTCGGTATCATTCGTGCTGCATTTACTACATGTTCTACACTATTGCCTTGGTCACGGTCGCCAGCCATTACTAAAACAGGACATTTTATGCTACTCAATAAATCTTTCCCTACTGTTAATTTAGTATAAAAGCTATTCACTTGTGCAAATACTTCTTCCAATCTGTTTGGCTCTGGCATTAATTTCAATTGCTGTTTCCAATAAATGGTATCCATATTTATCCCTTGCTTTGCAGTAAAATTAAATGCTCTTAATCCAGGATATAATTCTCCAGCACCAATTACTATCATTTTCTTTATTCTTTCCGGATACATTGAACCGATTTTGTAAGCCGTATAACCGCCATCGCTAAATCCAAGGAGGATTACACTGTCTTTTGTAACTGCATTAATTACTGTCATTACATCGTTAACCCTTTGCTCAAGAGTAAGTGGTTTTGTGCCTATTTCTGATTTGCCATGCCCTCTTGTAGAAACGGCAATTACTTGAAATTTACTTTTTAAATTGTCTATAAAACCTGCCATTTCTATGGTTGAGCCAAATAAATCACCATGCAATAGTACAATGGGTTGTCCTTTTCCATATACTTCGTAATAAATTTTGGCATCATCTGCCTGTACATAATAACCTGCTTTTGCATTGGCACCATAAGGTATCTTATTTACAACTTTCGTAGGTTGAAAAAATCGTACAAGATTTTTTTGTGCATATACACTTGAACAAAAAAATAAAACTAATAGGAGAGTGGAAATTTTTGAACACATTGGTTTAATTTTTTATTTTACTTCTGGTACTAATATTTTGGTGAAAGACATAGAGCCTAGTGTCCAATTGCTGTTTTGTTGAACATAAACTTCTGTAACCACAAAAGGATTTACAACTTCGTTTCCACCCACAATTGCAGTTAATTTAATTTTGCTTAAAAGGATGGCAGTATTATCGATAAACTGCACAGAGGTTTCTTGAATCTCCGCTTTTTTGTATTGAATATTTCCTTCTTTAATTACATTGAGTTCTTGTTCTTTTGTGAACGTAGCCCCCATGTGAACAAACTTAGCTTTCTCGTTAAAAAGCATTTGTAGAGAGTCAACATTTCTTTCCGACATCAAACGCCATTTGCTTTTTGATATATTCATTATTACTTGTTCTGACTGGTTACCTTTTATTGTTGTAGCATTCGTTGGAATGCTATTGTATTCTTCATCTGTTACTTTTTTTAACCAAATAGTTTTACCTTTTTGTGCAGGAGAACTAGCTATATATGTAACGCTACTTTTAGGTAAAGCTCCATGCCAATGTTCTATATTTGGAAGACATTTTATTACTTCGCCCTTGTGTACAATTTTCTTTGCTTTCCCTTTTTCTTGATAATATCCTTCACCATCTGTAATCATCAGTATTTGCCCACCTGGATGTTTGTGCCAATCTAATCTTGCGGCTGCTGCAAAAGTGGCAATGGCAATGCTGTTGTTGAAAATGCTATCGGAAACATTTAATTCTTTGAGCCATACATCGCCTGTGTGATGCACATTGGCAGCTTTTTCGCATTTAGAAAAAAAAGAATTTTCTTGTGCTGTTGATTGAAGGAAAAAAGCTGCAATGAAGAAAATGGTAGATAATATTTGTTTCATAACTTTATTTTATTTTGCGTATTTTATTTAAAAATTCTGTTAGTTTTTTTCGTAAAGATAGTACAAAGTAAACCGATGTATATTGTGTAAAAAAACTTTAGCTCGATATTACTTTGTGGTTGCTATTTGGATAAAAATTGAAATTAAAAATTTTTGAATAATAGCAACTATTTTGTTAACAGCAACAAACTTTTTGTAAATTTGAACATGGCAAAAAAACACATCGTTATCCTCACAGGTGCAGGCATAAGCGCAGAAAGCGGTTTAAAAACTTTTAGAGATAGCGATGGCCTTTGGATGGGCTACAATATAGAAGATGTAGCTACACCGAGAGGTTTTGCAAAAGACCCGGCACTTGTGTTGGACTTTTATAACCAGCGTAGAAAAGATGTAAAAGCTGCCAAGCCAAATGATGCACATAAAGGTTTGGCAGCTTTAGAAGAAAATTTTAAAGTAACCATTGTAACCCAAAATATAGACGACTTACATGAGCGTGGTGGCTCTACCAAAGTAATGCACTTGCATGGAGAAATTTTTAAAATGCGCAGTGTAAAAAATACTGAAGATATTTTTCCTATTGATGGCGATATATTGGTTGGTGATTTGGCAAAAGATGGCACACAGCTACGTCCACATATTGTATGGTTTGAAGAAGCTGTACCTATGATAGAAAAAGCAGCATTTGTAATGCAAACTGCAGATATTTTTGTATTGGTTGGCACCTCGCTACAAGTTTATCCTGCGGCGGGTTTAATAGATTTTGTACCTAACGAAGTGCCAAAATATATTATTGATAAAGTAATACCCGAAGTAGGTAAATATGAAAATATTATTCCGATAGAAGGTACGGCTACGGAGGGAGTGAAGGAATTAAAAAAACAATTAATCAATTTTATATAACAAATGTTTATTAAATTGTATTACCCAACTGGCTTACTTTTGCAATTTTTACCGCTATATTATTTTTACTTTTATAATAAAAAAATAAAAGAAATGAGAGAATATAGAAGGGCGAGATTAAAAGAAGTACGTCAAGAATTTTTGGAGGCAACAATTGAATCTAAATTATAGTTTACAAGTTAAAGGATTAAATATTTTTTATTTGTTCAGAGAATATTATTCCATTAGCTGCCAATTCTTTTAACACAGGCTCATATATTTCTTTAATAATAGGTAATTGCAATCCAGTTAAATTGATACTGCCGTTTAATATTAATTTGGCAGCAATACCCAATGGAAGCCCAACCGTTTTTGCCATGGCAGTATGTACACTATCTTTTCCATAAACAACCAATGATGAAATGATTTGATGTTTTTGTGCGGCTAATTCGTATTCAATTTCGTGCTGCATTACAATCATGTCTTTATCTGTAGGAGAGAGTAGGAGCTTTTTTTCTAGCGCAAATTGTAAACCATCGGCAGCACTTATTTTGCCTTTGTTGATGATGGTATCGTTGTCATTTAAACCAAGGAATTCCAACCTTTTTTTATCTTCTGCAGAAAGATTTAGTGAAATATTATTGAAATCGAAATGTTGTTTGTAAAAATCTTCGAGAGACAGATCATCGCTTTCATAAACGATGGTTTCGTCGGTGAGTTTTAGGTCGATAATTGTTTTCCAACCGAGCATAAAATCTTTGTAGCGAAGTGTGGTACGTACAAAAGTTTTTGTATCGTGTAAGTTGTATAAATCTATATATGGTAAACTATTTCTATTGGGGTAATAACTTAATGCAGCAATATTTTCATCTGCTGTTTCTATAGTTCTATTGGCATCAAATAAATTTTCATACTTTTCTGTAATGTGTTTCCCATCTTGTATGTACTCGGCGCCTGCTTTACCTGCTAGCACTACATTTCGTGGGTTCCAACTTATTTTATAGTGCCAAGGGTTATCATCACTTTCGGGTGCTACGAGTCCCCCGCAATGGCTTTCAAAAGAAGTTATTTTTCCCCCTTTGGCTTTTATATCATCTATTATTTGCATGGCGCTCATATGGTCTATGCCTGGGTCGAGCCCCATTTCGCAAAGAAAAATAATGCCCTTGCCTTTCACTTCGTTTGCAAGCAATTTTATTTGCTCATCGGCATACGAAGCAGTGAGTAAATGCTTACCATATTGTACACAATCTTTTGCAATATGTATATGCAAAAAAGGGGGCATCATCGAAATAACCAAGTCGGTATTTTTTATAAGTTCTATTCGTAAAATATCATTGGTAATATTGGCTTCTATAGCAGTAGATGAAGCGTGCTTTTTTGTTTTTTGTTCTATGTGTTTTTTATCGGCATCTACAATAGTTACATGCCAATTGTTTTCGGTAGCATTTTCTATTAAATATTCTATAAGTACAGAAGCAGATTTACCTGCGCCAAAGAGGAGTATGTTTTTCAAACCTTTTTATGTGCAAGATAGGATTTGATTTTAGATTTCAGATTGATGATTTAAGATTTTATTTTGGGCCTTATATTTCAAAAATGATTAAATTGCAATATAAATTTACAATTATGTCTGTTGTTTTTACAAAAAATGGTTCTCCTAAAACCACTACTTTAAAAACTAAAGTGAGTGCTACAGATAAAAAAAATGCTGTAAAAAAATCTGCATTTGAAATAGAATGCGAGAAAGGTTTTACAATTGAAGAATCCCGCAAACGTATTCATGATAAAATAGACAGTTTGTGGAAAAAGTGATTATTAGTCCGTATGCGGATAATAAACTTTTAGAGTTGGTTGATATCCTTTACAATTTTGAATATTTTGGGTTTAGAGTAGGTGCCAAATATTATGTAGATGAAATTTATGATTTTATTTATACCATTCCTTCACTCAAACATAAATCTGCAACAAATCAAACTTTAGGTTCATTGTATTGTAAATACAAACCGAATAGAAATACAACTTGGTATGTATTTTTTGATGTTGAAAATGATGTTTATCTGATAAAAAACATCGTTAATAATCACAGTAAAGATTATCCTCTTTATATTTCAGGTTTTTAATTCTACTTAATCTATTGCACAATCTACGCTTTGGTAAAAGATGATTAAAGATTTTCTGCACAAGAGCGGCGGGATGGGCAGTAGTAGCTGCCGCAAATAATACAACCTGAAGTATAAAAGAAAATTGCTTCGGCACTACTACAGACAGCCCGAGCAAATGCCTATTAAAGGTTTGAAGTCAACCGCCAAAATGCCTTTAAAAATATTTCATTTTCCTACAAACCCCAACGGGGTTTACTTTGAGTAACCATGGGTGAAACCCATGGAAATAATAGATAATCCTCTTATCCACAAACCCACAAAAACATGTGTAAAACATTACTAAAAAACACCGTTTTTGATGCTAAAAAAAGTTTGAAAAACGTTACTTTCGCAGACATTGAATTTATATGGAAAATAACGAACAGAATAACGAAGAATTAAACGAACAAAACAACTCTGGCAACGCCAATAATAGGGGTAAAGTAATACCAGTACTTATTGAAGAACAGATGAAAACTTTTTACATTGATTACTCCATGAGTGTGATTGTAGGAAGGGCTTTGCCTGATGTGCGTGATGGTCTTAAGCCGGTGCACAGACGTGTGTTGTATGGTATGAATGAGCTGAGTAACAACAGCAACAAACCGTACAAAAAAAGTGCCCGTATTGTGGGTGAGGTTATGGGTAAGTATCACCCGCATGGTGATGCAAGTATATACGATACAATGGTGCGTATGGCGCAGGAGTGGAGTATGCGTTATACGATGGTGGATGGACAGGGTAACTTTGGTAGTCAAGATGGTGATGAGCCGGCAGCTATGCGTTACACCGAGGTGCGTATGCAAAAGTTTACCGAGGCTATGATGGATGATATAGATAAAGAAACGGTAGATTTTCAATTGAACTTTGATGACTCGTTGAAAGAGCCTACGGTTTTACCTTCTAAGATTCCGCAATTGTTGGTGAATGGTGCAAGTGGTATTGCCGTGGGAATGGCTACCAATATGATGCCGCATAATTTGACAGAAGTAGTGGATGGTTGTATTGCATACATTGATGATAACAACATAGATATTGAGGAGTTGATAAAAATTGTGAAAGCACCTGATTTTCCTACAGGTGGTATCATATACGGGTACGAAGGTGTGAAGGCAGGTTTGCTTACAGGCCGTGGTCGTGTGGTATTGCGTGGGCGTACAACGATTGAAACCGATAACAGGGGTAGAGAAAAAATTATCATTACCGAAGTGCCTTATCAAGTAAACCGTGATGCGCTTACAGCAAAAATAGGCGAGCTAGTGAGTGAGAAAATAGTGGATGGCATTAGTGATGTAAATAACGAGAGTAATAGCAAGGAAGGAACGAGGATAGTGGTAGAATTGAAGAAAGATGCAGTGGCGCAAGTGGTGGTAAACCATTTGTACAAGCATTCTGAATTGCAAACATCGTATGGTATAAACAATGTGGCGTTGGTGAATGGACGCCCACAGGTGTTGAATGTAAAAGACTTGATTGTAGAGTTTGTAAAGTTTCGCCATGAAGTGGTTACAAGAAGAACAGAATTTGAATTGCGCAAAGCAAAAGAGCGTGCACATATTTTAGAAGGTTTTATTATTGCTTTGGATAATTTAGATGCAGTTATAAAATTGATACGGGAAAGTGCTACACCAAATATTGCACAAGAAGGCTTGATGGGCAACTTTGGCATGAGCGAAATACAAGCTAAAGCGGTATTGGAATTGAGGTTGCAAAGGCTTACGGGTATGGAGATTGATAAGATTCGTGAAGAATATGCAGAGCTTATGAAAGAGATTGGAAGATTGGAAGAAATATTGGCTAGCCCTGAATTGCGCTTTGGTATTATAAAAACAGAATTGCTAGATGTGAAAGCAAGATTTGGTGATGAAAGAAGAAGTGAAATAGAATATGCTGATGATGAAGTAAACATGCTCGACTTTATCGTGGAAGAAGATGTGGTGGTTACGATTTCGCATTTGGGTTATATAAAAAGAACATCGGTATCTGAATATAGACAACAGCGCAGAGGTGGGCGTGGAGCAAAAGGCAGCAGCACAAGGCAAGAAGATTACATAGAAAAATTGTTTGTAGCAAGTACGCATCACACCTTGATGTTCTTTACAGAAAAGGGTAGGTGCTTTTGGCTAAAAGTATATCAAATACCTGAAGGTGATAAAACAAGCAAGGGGCGTGCATTGCAGAATATGATACAAATACCTGCGGATGATAAAGTGCGTGCTATTATTGATGTGAAGAATTTTGATGATGAAGAATATGTAAAAAATCATTACATCGTTTTGTGTACTAAGCAAGGTATAATTAAGAAAACAGATTTAAAAGATTTTAGCAGACCACGCCAAGGTGGAATAAATGCAATAAACATACAAGAAGGCGACCAACTATTGGCAGCTCGTATGACAGATGGCAACAACGAAATAATGTTGGCAGTAAAGAGTGGTAGAGCTATTCGTTTTCCTGAGGCTAAAGTGAGAAGTACTGGCCGTGGTGGTATAGGTGTGTATGGTATAGAAGTAGATGAAACCAATGATGAAGTAATAGGAATGATTTGTGTGAGCAAAGATGATAAAACAAGAACGGTATTGGTGGTGAGTGAAAATGGATATGGTAAGCGTACGTTTTTAGATGATCAAGAAACGGGGGAACCAAATTACAGAGTAACAAACCGTGGTGGTAAAGGTGTAAGAACCATAAAAATTACCGAAAAAACGGGTGGGCTTGCAGGTTTGCTTGATGTAGATGAAACACAAGATTTGATGATAACATGTGTGAGCGGTATTACCATTCGTATGGCAGTGAAAAATATTACGGAACAAAGTAGGGCTACACAAGGCGTGAAATTGATACGTGTAGATGAAGGGGATAAAATAGCTGCCATAACATCTATAGATGAACAAGAGGAAGAAGATAACTTGGTGTTGGATGAGGTGGTTGCTGATGAAAATGTTGTAACTCCGATTGTTGGTGAGGCTGATGTGGTTAATGATGCTATTGACACTCCTGAAAATGATTTAGAAGAAGATATAGAGGATGAAGCTGAAGGAGAAGATGCTTAAGAATTTATTGTAAGTTTTATAGGAGATGGCTGCCGTGAGGTGGCCATTTTTTGTGAAGTACTTGCATAAAATTCCCCTCCTTGGAGGGGTGGACGCCGAAGGCGGACGGGGTGGGTAAAATACTACTCAACCCCAAAATTCCTAACAATAAAATTCTCCAATCCATCAATCACCAAATGCATATTCTTCATAATATCAAAAACAGAAATACGATACATCGTTAATCCTAATGAAACTAAAAACTGCTCCCTTTCGGCGTCATATACTTCTTTACCAATATGACTTGAACCATCAATTTCAATAATTAATCGTAATTTTTTCACATAAAAATCTACAATGTAATTTCCAATTACTTTTTGCCTATCAAAATCAATTTTGTGAAAATTTCCTTTCGTTACTTGCATCCAAAATAAAACCTCAGGTAAATTTCTTGCTTGTCGAAGTGCTTTTGCTCTTACTTTTAAATTGGGATTTGCAGGTAAAATATAATTGGGGAATTGTTTTATTTCGATATTATCAATGAAGATTTTGTTGGTTGGGTTCATGGTAGGGTGATGTTTGACTAAGGTAAGGAAATGAAATAAAATAAAAAGGGTTGTCTTAATAAATTTATCCAGTGTTATTTTGCAATAAATATTTAGAATGGTTTATACTTAGTCTGCCTTCGGCAGTCTAGGTATAAACCCCCTTCTGCCTTCGGCACACAAAGTATAAACCCACCCCGTCCGACTTCGTCGTCCACCCCTCCAAGGAGGGGAATTATGCGAAGTGTAAATGTTAAACTTGAAGCATCATCAATAGTTACCGTTTTTTCTACTTATTTTTAAAACAATGAAGAAATTGATACTAATAATTTTTACTTTTATATTTACTACTATTTCTTTTGGTCAAAGAATGGAGAATGAAATTTTTAAAGCTTCGAAAGGGAAGTGGGAGATTCCAATAGCAAAATACCAAATAGTTAAGTTTAACACATATAATGAGCCGACGGTTTTTAAATATTCATCTTTTATTACAGATAGCTCGTATGAAGTTAATTCAGTTGAAGCGGGAATAGTCGAAAAAATTATTACACCTGATTCTTTACATTTTTTAGTAATTATTAAGTCTGGCAATTATTATGTTACTTATAATCTTTTAAGCAATTTGTATATAAAAACAGATGATTATATTAAAAGGAATCAAAAGATTGGGGTACTTGGAAAAAATGTTGATGGTAAGTATGAATTAATTTTTAATTTATACAAAGGTAAAAATAATATGAACCCTAAAACTTGGTTTAATTGGAAAAAAAATAAAAAATAAAATGGACACCAGCTTAAATAAATACATTAGCGAAACAGGTTTTTGCAGCCGCAGAGAAGCAGATAGATACATAGAAGAATGCCGAGTAACCATAAATGGAAAAGATGCAGATAAAGGCAATCGTGTAAAACCAGGCGATGTAGTAAAAATAGATGGCGAGAACTTGCAAAAGAAAGTGGCTCCAGTTTATATAATGCTCAATAAACCCAAAGGCATTACCTGTACAACTGATACGAATGAAAAAGCAAATATTATCGATTATGTAAATTTTAAATCACGTATTTTTCCCATAGGTAGGCTAGACAAGCTTTCTGAAGGATTAATTTTTTTGACAAACGATGGTGATATTGTAAATAAAATTCTTCGTGCAGGCAATGGTCACGAAAAAGAATACATGGTAACCACCGACAAAAAAATAGATTATGAGTTTATAGGAAAAATGCGAAGCGGCGTAAAAATTTTAAATAGTACCACAAAACCTTGTTTTGTAAAGCTTGAAGGTGATACTAGGTTTCGTATCATTTTAAAACAAGGGCTCAACAGGCAAATTCGTAGAATGTGTGAGGCATTGGGTTTTAGAGTAACATCGCTTAAGCGAGTGCGTATAATGAATTTTACCATTAAAGGAATAGAGCCTGGCAAGTGGCGTTTTTTTACTACTGATGAAATACATTTATTGAATGAATTATTGAAGAATAGTAATAAGACTGATGGGGAGGATGGAATGGGGGAGTAGGTTGAATTATTGAATTGTTGAATTGTTGAATTGTTGAATTGCTGAATTGTTGAATTGCTGAATTGTTGAATTGCTGAATTGTTGAATTGTTGAATTGTTGAATTGAATTTATTTTTGCAATTTAAGAAAGAGTTTGTTGATTTCGCATAACCCCGTAGGGGTTGACCATGAGTAACCATGGGTGACACCCGTGGGCAGGGTGCAACCCGTGGATAAACCATAAGGCGAACACGCAACCCCAAAGGGGTTGAACAAAATAAAAAAAATGGATAACAAATACATAGAAATAAATAAAATCTCTTGGAACAATAGAGTAGATGCACACCTTGCCTCAGCATTCTATGATGTGGAGGGTTTTTTAAATGGCAAAACATCCCTAAATGATATTGAGCTAAAATTGTTGGGCGATATAAAGGGCAAAACCATTTTGCATTTGCAATGCCATTTTGGGCAAGATAGTATTTCGCTGGCAAGGCTTGGCGCAAAGGTTACAGGCGTTGATTTATCGGATAACGCAATAAATGCAGCAAATGATTTGGCAAAAAAAGATGATGCTGATGTAACTTTTATTTGTTGCGATGTATATGATTTGCCCAATCATTTAACTGAAAAATTTGATATTGTTTTTACCAGCTATGGCACTATTGGTTGGCTGCCGGATATGAATAAATGGGCAAATGTTATTGCTACATTTTTAAAACCCAATGGCAAGTTTGTGTTTGTGGAGTTTCATCCAGTGGTGTGGATGTACGACGATAATTTTGAAAGCATAAAATACAACTATTTTAATGCTTGTGAAATTGTAGAAAGTGAAACTGGAACTTATGCCGATAAAAATGCGCCTATACAAAGTAGTTATATAGGATGGAACCACGACCTAGCAGAAGTTTTAACGAGCCTTATTACAAATGGAATTGAAATTAATTCGTTTCAAGAATTTGATTACTCACCATATAATTGTTTTGCAAAAACGGTGGAGTTTGAGCCAAATAAATTTCGCATAGCACATTTTGAAAATAAAATACCGATGGTTTTTGCATTGGGTGGAACTAAAAAAGTTTAAGTGCTTGTCCGTCCTTTGGCGGATTGAAAGTTTAAGGTTGAAAGTTGAAAGTATATTTAGTGCATTTGATCGCTACATCTTGCTACTTTAATAATTAAAATTATAACAGTAATTATTCCTCCAATAATTTGCATACTGCTTAGTTGCCCTGCTGGTTCTTTGGGTGCCTCTATTACTTGATTGTGTTTTGCAGCGGTGGTAAAATAATAACCTTCGGGGTTTTTGCCCGCATCTTTTAGCTCTGCTTTTATAATTTCTATGTTGGTGCCTTTTTCTACTTCGGCAAAAATTTGTGCTTGTATTTCTTGGTTAGATTGGTTTAGTAAATGCATGTGTTGGTTTTGGTTAATGTGGGGCAAAGAAATGAAATTTGTGCTAGAGTATTATTTTTTTGAGCAACTAATAACACTAATTTTCACGAATAGGTAATAATGTAGATGAAATGGTATGGTTATTTTAATGATGGCTATTGGTAATAGTGGTTGGAGTTATTGCCCAATTGCCCACTGGACTCCTATGGAGAAAAACTAAAAATGAAGAGCTTCCGACATAAATGTAAGGGAGACGGTGGCGGATAGGAGCGGTTACCCCGCTGAAGGTTTGCGGGTGGGTTTGTGGCGGAGTAATAGCGTATAGCTGCTGCTGAAGCTGAAAAATGGTATGTGGATGATAGCACAAAAGAATCTAAAGTTGAAGGTTGAAAGTTGAAGGTTTGTTCTGAAAATGTAGTTTTTATGTAATTTGAAAAGTATACAATTAAATGAATTTCAATAGTTAAGCATATTATTCATTATTCATTACTCATTATTCATTAAAAAAGCTTACTTTTGCGCTCCGAAAAGAGCAATCTTTTTAGACATTTCCCACACGGCCCCATAAGTGTTCATCATTTTGAACCGCCAGCAGGGAGTAACATTAATAAGTTATCATAATGCCAAAGGTAAAAACAAACAGCAGCGCAAAAAAGCGCTTTAAAGTTACCGGTACAGGTTTAATTACTTTTCAAAAACCTTTTAAACGCCACATTCTTACAAAAAAATCTACCAAGCGCAAGCGTGCTATGCGTAAAGATGGTATGGTTGACAGTACACAAATGTATTTTGTAAGAAGACTATTGGGATTGAAATAAACCACCGATGCTCGAGTAAAATGCTTGGGTAAATTAACTATTAACTTTAAAAAAAATTAGATATGCCACGTTCAGTAAACTCTGTAGCTAGTAGAGCCCGCAGAAAAAGAATTTTAAAAGCCGCTAAAGGATATTACGGCAAAAGAAAAAATGTATATACCGTTGCCAAAAACGTAATGGAAAAAGGTTTGACGTATAGCTACGTTGGCCGTAAAAATAAGAAGCGTGAGTTCCGCACATTATGGATAGCTCGTATAAACGCTGCTGTACGTGAAGAGGGAATGATATACAGCGAATTTATACATAAACTTGCTGAAAAGAAAATAGACCTTAACCGTAAAATGCTTGCAGACCTTGCTATGAATGAGCCTGCTGCTTTTAAAGCTTTGGTAGCTTCCGTAAAATAAAATTTATTTTTTATATTTTTTAAGAACCGTTCTTTTTTGGGAACGGTTTTTTTGTGGGTGCATGTTTTATGTATTCATTAACTAAATGCTATGCTAGTATGATTAACTTTAGTTTTCTATACTAACTTCTAAAATCTTCACATTATGTTTACGAAATATGCTTTTGTTGTTTTGGGATTTGTAATTGTGTTTTCTTCTTGTGGGAGGAAGGAGAGGGATAAGGAATTTGTGGTGAAAATGTTGGGAGAGGAATTGGAAAATTCGTATAAGCACATTTCAAAAAGTACTGATAAAATCTATTTAATGCTTGAGCAAAAATTATACGACCCTAACACAATAGAGCGTACAGCTGTATGGATTCCTTATGCTAAAAATGTGCAGGAGCAATTTAATATTATTTATAAAAATATCAATAGCCTAGAACGTAGTAAAAAAAATGATTTATACTATTTGGTTAAAAAAATAACAGAAGCCAAAAAGAAATTATTAGAAATAGCCCCTGAGATATCAAAAGGGTTTTCAAAAAATATCGATGATTTAGACAAACCACTGGATTCATTAGTTGCATTAAAAAAAGAAACTAGTTTGGAAGGAATACCAAAACTATACCAACTAACATTATTGAAAAAGATAAAATGTAATAGTAAGATTTTAGAAAATAGCATTATTAGTTTTTGTTTAAATGAGAGTAATCATATTTATTTGACTTTAGATTCAGAGTTCCCTTGCTTACATATTGGACAAAACTATGGTCATTTAAAAAATGGTGAAACCTTGCGAATTCAAGCTGCGATAGTGACAGCATCACAAAAAATTAATGAAAGGATAAATATTAATGGTGAAACAGTTGCGAATTCTTATGGGGTTGGTGTCTATGATATAAAAGTAAAAGGAGATACTGGGGTACATAAAATTCCTGTAGAAATTACATTTTTTGATGAAAATGGAAAATCTCAGACATCGAAAAAATACGTAGAATACACCATAGACCCATAACTCCGCCATGAGCATCTTCTCCACTAAATTCACCATCATTTTCACAATGCTATTTTTCAATAACACTAACACTTAACCCCAATAAAACAATAAAACGTTACAACAGGAAATTGCCATGAAAAAAATATATTTCTTTTTTCTAATTGGGATAAAACCACCACTATTAAATATATTTGCAAAACTTGTTTCTACCAGTCGGGAGCAGTAATTTTCAATAAAAACAACCAATAGCAAATTTAGCCGATGAACAATACTTACGACAGCCTTGTACAGCAGACATTTAATTTTCCGCAAGAAGGCTTTAAGTTGCATGAAAATCATTTACAGTACAACGATGTGGATATTAAAGCACTAATTGATAAGTATGGTACACCGCTAAAATTATCGTATTTGCCAAAAATTGGTATGCAGATAAATAAGGCAAAAGCTATGTTTGCATCTGCATTTAAAAAGCACAAATACGAAGGCGAATACAATTATTGCTATTGTACAAAAAGCTCTCACTTTAGTTTTGTGGTAGAAGAAACCTTAAAACACAACATACATTTAGAAACATCGTATGCATATGATATCGACATCATAAACGCTTTGTATAAAAAAAGAAAAATTACAAAAGATATCAATATTATTTGCAATGGCTTTAAGCAAAAAAATTATACTAGCCGTATTGCAAAATTGATAAACGATGGTTTTAAAAATGTAATTCCTATTTTAGATAACAAGGAAGAGCTTAACATGTATAAACGGAACATACGCACTGGAAAACCTTTTCAATTGGGCATTCGCATAGCAGCAGAGGAGGAGCCTAGTTTTCCTTTTTATACAAGCCGCTTGGGTATGAAGGCAAAAGATGTATTGGCTTTTTATGTGGACGAAATAGAAGGCTACGAAGATAAATTTCATTTAAAAATGCTACACATTTTTTTAAACAAAGGCATAAAAGATGATATTTATTATTGGAGTGAATTGCAAAAAATTATTACGCTGTATTGCCAGTTAAATAAGATTTGCCCTGAGTTGGATTCTATAAATATTGGTGGTGGTTTTCCAATAAAACACTCCCTTGGTTTCGATTACGATTATCAATTTATGATAAACGAAATTGTTGGTAATATTAAAACAGCTTGCAAAAAAGCAAAAGTGCAAATGCCCAATATTTATACAGAGTTTGGGAGCTTTACAGTAGGAGAGAGTATGGCACATATTTACAGTGTTATTGGCGAAAAAGTGCAAAATGATAGAGAAACTTGGTACATGATAGATTCATCTTTCATTACTACATTACCCGATACTTGGGGCATTGGCGAAAAGTTTTTGATGCTACCCATCAACAAATGGAAAAACGAATACCAACGTGTAGTGCTTGGCGGTATCACCTGCGATGGGCATGATTACTACGATTCCGAAGAACACATCAACGAAGTATTTTTGCCAAAAGTAAAAACAACCAACGAAGACGATTTAGAAAGTAATAAAGAGCCGTTGTATGTTGGCTTCTTTCATACTGGTGCATACCAAGA